>JBILNH010000010.1:0-32729 GCA_044375095.1 Crocinitomicaceae bacterium | reverse complement strand
GCTATGTGCTCAAAAATGCACGAATTATTGTTTCTCCTGAAAAAACGATCGAAAAAGGAACGCTTATCATAGAAGGTGATCGCATTGTAGATGTCGGAGCACTTATTTTTTCGACTGGAGATGCGGTGGAAATTGACTGTGACGGATTGACTATTGTCCCTGCTTTTGTGGAGCTTTGGACTTCCATAGGCTTACCAAAACCGGTAAGTGGCGAGTATTCCTCTTTTCGCCCACAATTAAATTCCAGTAAAAAAGGAGCCTATTATTGGAACGAGAGTATTCACCCAGAAGTCAATGCGGCAGGGAGCTATTCTCCCGATGCAAAAGCGATTACGGACCTTCATAAAATGGGAGTTGGATTTGCGTTGACCCATATTCCCGATGGTATTGCTCAAGGAACAGGTACGTTTGTTTCCTTATCTCCTGTGAAGGTTCATCAACACCTGTTGCGTGACAAAGCGGCGCAGTTTTTCTCCTTCGAAAATGGCATTTCAAGGCAGACATATCCATCCTCTCAAATGGGATCGATTGCGCTTTTGAAACAGGCGTTTCACGATTTGGAATGGTATACAAATGCAAAACCTGCTGAGCGAAATTTGTCATTAGATGAACTGAATAACGCGCGTCAATTGCCAGCATTCATGCATACAGATGATAAGTGGGAAATTTTACGGGCTCAGAAGATTGCGGACGAATTCAAATTGAATATGCATTACATCGGTTCTGGTAATGAATACGCTGCGGTAGAGGCCTTGAAAAAGATCAAACAGACTATCGTTTTACCAATTCATTTTCCGGAAGCATTTGATGTAAAAGATCCTTATATTGCCCGACAAATTCCGGTATCAGACTTAAAGCATTGGGAACTTGCCCCAGCTAATCCGTCTATTCTACAATCCAATGGGATTAAAATTGCGTTGAGTAGTTACGGTCAAAAAAGTCCAGATGCGTTTTGGAAAAACTTGCGTAAAGCAATTAGCCATGGGTTAACAGAAAGTGAAGCACTAGCAAGTTTAACATTGGAACCAGCTCGACTCTTGGGAATGGAAAAGGAAATTGGCTCTTTGGAGAAAGGTAAACTCGCAAGTTTTGCTGTTTATTCAGCTAATCCGTTTGAAACAGAAGCAAAAGTGTTTTCGGTTTGGACGTTAGGAGAGGAAAATGTGCTTGATGTTCCGCAAACAACCGACATTTCAGGAAAGTATAATTTATTTATTGACGATAGAAAATTTCCAATCGAAATAACTGGAAAACCAATGGGTTGGTCGGGGACACTCTACCAGGCACGTGTTCAGAAGGACCCTAAAAATGGGGAGGTTACAGATACGGTAAAGGTTAATCTGTCTGTTGAAATGCGCGGTTCAGATGTGGTCATTCAATTTAATTTATCAGATGAGCGGTGGAAGGGAAGCTTGAATTTGCATGCAAAACACAGTTCAAAATTCGGCGTGTTTGAAGGGGATGCCTTACTGCCTGATGGGCGATTGGTTCCGTGGTCAGCGATTCGCAACAATGTGATTCAAATGCCAGAGCGCAAGGAAAAAAAATCGCCTGAAAAAACTGTAAATAAGGATGTTTGGCAGCCAAATATGGCCTATGGATATTCCAATCAGGCATTACCCAAAGTTGAAACTGTTGTGTTTGATAATGTAACGGTTTGGACAAATGAAAATGAAGGTGTGATTCGTGATGCCACAGTGATATCTTCAAATGGAAAAATCACCTATGTAGGCAAAGGAAATTATTCTATTCCGCCTCAAGCGAAAGTTGTTAATGGAAAAGGTAAACACCTCACATCAGGAATTATAGACGAGCATTCGCATATTGCTTTGTATCGAGGGGTGAATGAAGGCGGTCAGTCCATTTCTGCAGAAGTCAATATAGGAGATGTCATTTACCCGGAGGATATTAATGTTTATCGGCAGTTAGCAGGTGGCGTAACGGCCGCTCAATTGCTCCATGGGTCAGCGAATCCAATTGGTGGTCAATCGGGATTGATTAAATTAAAGTGGGGACATGAACCTGATGAATTTCTTATCAAGGACGCACCGAAATTCATTAAATGTGCGTTGGGAGAGAATGTGAAACAGTCGAATTGGGGAGACTTTAATACGGTTCGTTTCCCACAAACGCGAATGGGCGTGGAGCAGGTCTATTACGATGGATTTAACCGCGCTCGTCAATACATGAAAGAGTGGGAGAATTATAGAAACGGAACCGGTGGATCAATAGCTCCAAGGAAAGATTTAGAATTGGAAGTTCTCGCAGAAATTTTGCGATCTGAACGGTTCATCACCTGTCATTCTTATATCCAGTCAGAAATCAATATGTTGATGCATGTAGCGGATTCGGTGGGAATAAAAATCAATACGTTTACGCACATTTTAGAAGGTTACAAGGTAGCTGACAAAATGCGCAGACACGGAGCTGGTGGATCTACCTTCTCGGATTGGTGGGCATACAAGTTTGAGGTGAATGATGCCATTCCATATAATGCGAAACTTATGGCCGACCAAGGAATTGTCGTTGCAATCAATTCTGATGATGCGGAAATGGGAAGACGGTTAAACCAGGAAGCGGCAAAGGCTGTAAAATATGGAGGAATGAGTGAAGAGGAAGCTTGGAAAATGGTCACATTAAATCCTGCCAAGTTATTGCATCTAGACGATAGAATGGGCAGCGTAAAAGTGGGTAAAGACGCAGATTTGGTGCTTTGGTCAGATAACCCACTAGGTATTAATGCCATTGCAGAGATGACGCTTGTTGATGGTGAAGTGCTTTATGATCAGTCGAAAAGTGAGGAACTTGCACGACGTAATCAAGAGGAACGCGCACGGATTATTTCTTTGATGCTCGCGTCTAATGAAAAAGGAGAAGAATCAAAACCTTTTGTGAAACGCAAGTCACGTCGTTACCATTGCGATACACTTGGAGAGGAAGGTACAACTGAAGAAAACACGCATTAAGATGAAATTAACACTGGTAAAATTAATTTGTTGTTGTCTACCGATTATTGCAAGTGCACAACAACCTGAACGTATCTTATTAGTAAACGGTTTCGTTCATGTGGGTGACGGGTCAACAATTGAAAGCGCATTGATTGGTATTGAAAAAGGGAAAATCACCCTAATTAAAAATGCCTTGGCTTATCCCTACAAACGAGAGGAATGGGACACCATCATTGAGCTTCAAGGAAAACACGTATATCCAGGATTCATTGCGCCCAATTCGACACTTGGGTTAACAGAAATTGATGCTGTTAGAGCTACTCGTGATTACAATGAGGTTGGTCAGTACAACCCGCATGTGCGCGCTCAAATTGCATTTAATGTGGAATCGAAAGTTGTTAGCACGGTAAAGACAAATGGGGTCTTAATGGCACAGGCAACTCCGAGAGGAGGAGATATTTCAGGCACATCTTCAATTATGGCTTTGGATGGCTGGAACTGGGAAGATGCAACTATTGCAGCCGATGATGGTATTCACGTCAACTGGCCATCAAGCCTTGAATATGCAGAACATCAAATGCATGCGCATCCACAAAAAAGAAGTGAATCCTACGAAAAGGAAAAAGCCACATTGAGTGCATTTTTCAATCTCTCAAAGGCTTATACTTATACATCAAAACGAAATGAGATTGATGTGAGGTTAGAGGCGATGATGGAATGCTTTAAAGGTAAGAAACGGGTATACTTCCATGCCGATGAATTACAACAATTGCTGGATATTATTGAATTCAGTAAGGCCAATGACATTAAATATCCGGTTATTGTCGGGGGGTACGATAGCCATTTAATTGGTCGAAAGTTAAAGGATGCGAATATTCCTGTTATGCTTACGCGTACACACAGTTTGCCCTACAACGATGAGGATCAGGTAGACTTGCCTTTCCGTTTACCGTCGTTATTACACGCGCAAGGTGTTCGTTTTTGCCTCCAAAATAGCGGAGAAATGGAGGCGATGAATACACGTAACCTTCCTTTTCAAGCGGGTACGGCCATGGCTTATGGTCTAAGCGAGGAACAAGCCGTTCGCAGTATTTCGCTAAGTACGTGTGAAATCATGGGAATAGATAAGTACTACGGAAGTATCGAAACAGGAAAATCAGCTACACTATTTGTTTCCGAAGGAAATGCACTCGACATGCGAACGAATCACCTTACAACCATTTTAATCAATGGCCAATTCATGTCAACCGATAATTTTCAAAAAGACCTGTATCGGCGCTATAGCGAAAAGTATAAGCAATCCAAGCCTTAATTCTTGACGAATTGTTTAGACCAACTTACATTTCCTGAAGAAAGACGAATCCAATACATTCCGTTTGTCAGTTCAGCAATCTGTATAGATTGTTTAACTGGAGAGCTTACAGGGTAAGACGCTATTATTCGCCCACTATTGTCAAGAATTTCTATTCTGTCCATCATATTGCTAGATGCCCATTGCAATTCCAACCAATCATTCGCTGGATTCGGGAATACAGACCATTCAAGTGTTTGAAGTTCGTCAACGGACAATCCTACGCTTAATGGAGCAGATGTATGCACGCAACCGAAGCTATCTACAATTGCCACTTCATAAGACCCCGACATCAATAAACTCAAGGTGTCATTTGTTTGTCCATTTATGGCAAAATCGTTCAAATACCACTGGATCGTATATCCCAGTGGAATTTCCGTGGCAACAAGTAATGAACCGTTAGAAGTAACGTCAATTTCCGGTTGAATATCCGGATCACAGTAAACAGCCGTCAACGTATCAGAAAAACTAACACATCCATTGGTATTGATCGCAACGACATGATAAACACCTGATTGATAAACCGTATATTCAGGATTTGTTGCTCCGTTTATTGGGCTGTTATTCAAATACCACTGATACGATAAGCCTAGATCTGGGGTATTTATAATGTTCGTTTGGTTATCGTATGCAATGACAGGATCAGCAGGATACCCGTAGACGTGAATCGTATCTACAGAAAGCACACTTGGATTTGGATAGATAACCTGTTGATTGATGGTGTAGTTAATTGTAGACGTTCCGGCAGCACAACCTGTGCACCCTGATAACATTATGGTGTGATTACCCATGTAGTCGTCTGCACCAAAAAGGATTTCACCAAAAGTGTCATCTGCATCCCAAATTTCAATCACATAAGTATTGTTTGGATTTAAATTGATGCTTGTACTCCAATTTACCGGAGGATTTTGATCTCCAATAATACTTGATTGAAAAATGGCCGTTCCATTTTCCTTCAATACAAAATAGGCATCAGGAGTTTCAAACGATGGGAATCCTCCACCGTAATTGCTCATTGATGTAACACCAACATTTGTAAGTGTGAAGACATTTATGGTGTCTAAATTATTCCATGCTGTATATTCAACGATGTAATCACCAGGGGTAGTATATACTTGTGGAACCGGATTTTCGAGTGTTGAGATGTTTCCGTTTCCAAAATCCCATTCATATGCCAATAAACCTGGATTGTTATTCGTAAATCCAACAGTAATTGGCGAACAACCTGCCGCACCAACCATAGAGAATCCGTTGTTTGTTGTACTCACGTTACTTGGGAGTACTTCCATAAAAATCTCAAATTGAAAAGGATATCCTTGAACAACGGTTAAATCTGCAATAACTGATACAAAAACGCTGTAAGTACCTGGTAATAATGGCGTACCTGATATATTGACACAACCATGCTGAGAAACTTGCGGATTGTAATTGCAATTGTTCGCGACACTATTGCATTCCCAGCTTAACCCAACTGGAAGAGATACAGACATAATATAAAAGTTCGTAAAGGCATAACCTAGCGTATCTAAAGGCATAACAAACGTGATATCTGTATCGTATGGTTGCCCCACGTAACCAACAGGAAGTGTATCGGGATATATACCTGTTTGAGTTTGTGTATAGTCAATAGTACAAATTTGACCAAACGCAAAAATAGGTGCCAAAAAGAAAAGGAGTAGTACTTTTTTCATAGTATTTGATTCATGGTTGGGATTAAAAGTACTAGATTTTCTTTTAATTGAAAAATTGATAGTCTTCAAGCTGAACAATCGATGTTTTGTCATGTTTTTCTTAAATTTGAAAGAAGTTTAAAATTAAACACGTAAGATTATGTCATTCGAATTACCACAATTGCCTTATGCATATGATGCGCTTGAGCCGCACATAGATGCGCGTACCATGGAAATCCATCATTCAAAGCACCATAACGCGTACACAACAAATTTAAACGCTGCTGTTGCTGGAACAGATATGGAAGGCATGACAATCGAAGAAATTCTCAAAATATGCAAAGACAAACCTGCAGTGCGCAATAATGGCGGTGGATTTTGGAACCACAATTTGTTTTGGCAAGTGATGAGTCCGAATGGTGGTGGTGAGCCAACAGGTGAACTGGCAGATGCGATTCATTCGGCATTTGGCTCATTTGCAAGCTTTAAAGAAGAATTTTCAAAAGCCGCTGCTACTCGTTTTGGTTCAGGTTGGGCGTGGTTGTGTGTAACTGACGGAAAACTGGAAGTGTGTTCTACAGCCAACCAAGATAATCCGCTAATGGGTGAGGGATGCAGTGGAACTCCAATTTTAGCACTAGACGTATGGGAGCATGCGTACTATTTGCTCTACCAAAATCGACGTCCAGATTATATCAATGCGTTTTTTAACGTAATCAACTGGGACGAAGTGGCGAAAAGATATGCCGCAGCGCTCTAGTCGTTGAGACAGCAAATTATTGACGTGTGGTTAGTCGGTTAATCCGAATCCCACACGTTTTTTTATGTTCTATTATTGAAAAGTAAGTCTGTTGAATTAGCGTTCACTTCGTGTATTCAGGAGAAACGAAAGGTGATGGATTGTCTTGAATGCAAAAAAAAGAAACAAACCTAAATAGGGGTATAAATAGCGTTCTTCATTCATGCGTTGAAAGAACACAAGATAAAAAACAGACACCAAAACTGAAATTGCGATCAGCTGAAGTCTGGTATTGTTGTCCCATATGGCTTGGTAACAAGTGCTCAAAAATCCACAGAAAATCGACAGAAAACAGATCCATTTTAGACAAATAACAATGATTGAATCTTTCCAAGTTGCCTGGAACACATAAAGATTCATCATAGACGTACCGATCAATTGCTTAAAGCTTTGAACGGGTGTCTTTATCCAGTAGGTAAACAGATGCTGTGATTGTAAATGCGTTTTTACCATTTGAATGGATTTCACAAGCTGACGCTCTCCTGGCAAATAACCGCTTAGTTTTTTTCCATTGTATGCCGTTGCCTGGAGGTAACGAAAATGTTGAAATTCCAGCAGGACAGGTTCGACAGCTTGATGGAATTCAATCGGAATGGTTTGAAGGACTTTAATGCGTGCTACATGTGTCGTATCAATCGAAAGTAGTCCCATATTTTCGTGAAACACATCGCCCCGATATTCCCAAACCCGGAATAAATCCGTCATTGCTTTGTGTGGCGGTCGGTACAACGTATTGTTTGTCGTAGAATATATCGGGTGAATTCCCGGCCATTCGCCAAGAACAAAGGTAGTACGCACATTCCAGAGTAATATGGGCAAAAATCCGACCAATAAGGCCCAAAAAGTGCGATTGCGCTGAATGAGAAAGTAAGCGCATAACAAGACAGGAAAAACAATCAGTTGTGGACGAATAATCACCAGTGTTGCACTGCTCATGGCTAGTTCATACCAATGCCATTTGCGCTTAGGTGTAAGTATGCTATATACCCAAAGGAAAAGGAAAAAAGGTAAAATGGCTTCTGATAACGTGTAATAGACAAATCCAGAGTAGCAAGGTAAAAAGGCGTAAATAAATGCAATAGATAAAGACAAAGATGGTTTGAAAAACATCCTCGAAATGACGAAGAGTAGGTAAATACTGCCTCCAAAAAGTAAGATTTGCAGAACCTTTAGTACAAAAAATGAATGTTGATGTCCAATAACAAGTGCAATAAAATAGACGATTCCATAACCTGGAGTCCGTATATACGCCGCTTCCCCATCCTTGTTTTGGTCCCATTCGCCTGTGTTGTAAAATTGTTCAGCAGGCGAGAAGTAGCTGTATTCATCTGCAGTTGTAATTAACCCCGACTTGTAGGGATAATTTGGAGAAATAAATTGAACGTTAAGTTCGTTGAGCAGAATCAACGCCAAAAGTGCAAAAAGAATGAGAAAACCAAGCGTTGCGTTCGTGCGCATTGTTGATTCTAGTGTTCAGGAAGATTAACAGCTTCAACCGATTGTATTTCAGGTACAGCTTTTCGCACAGCCTCTTCTAAACCTGCCTTTAGCGTCATTAAACTCATCGAACAAGAGCTGCAGGCGCCAAGTAAACGAACACGGACAATGGGGTCATCCGTAATTTCTACCAACTCCATATCGCCTCCATCAGCATGCAGAAATGGGCGCAATTCCTCAATGGCGCGATTGACTTTATCAGTTAGTATACCTTTATCTATCATTTTTACACGGATTACTTTACTTTTTTTGACTGTGTAAAGTGGATACAAAAGTACGAACTAATTCATCAAAGGCATTTGCTGTTGGCGTATTTTCTTGGAACACAGCAGGTCTGCCCAAATCACCTGCTTCTCGGACACTTTGTACAAGTGGAATATGTCCAAGGAAAGGCACACGTAATCCTTCAGCCAGATTTTTTGCTCCATCTCTTCCAAAAATATAGTATTTGTTGTCAGGTAATTCCGCTGGTGTAAACCAAGCCATGTTTTCAACAATTCCAAGGACAGGGACATTAATCGTATCCATTTTGAACATATTCACTCCTTTACGTGCATCCGCTAATGCCACTTCTTGGGGTGTAGAAACGACTACAGCACCATCTAACGGGACAGTTTGAACGAGTGAAAGGTGAATATCTCCTGTACCAGGTGGAAGATCAATTAATAAGAAATCCAATTCGCCCCAATGTGCATCGGTAAACAATTGCGTCATAGCTTTTGCAGCCATTGGACCTCTCCAAACGACAGCATTGTCCTGATCTGTGAAAAATCCAATTGAAAGGAGTTTTATTCCATTTGCATTAACCGGATTGATTTTCTGTTCACCATCAACATCAATCATAGTTGGTCGTTCGTTCACCACATCGAACATCGTAGGCATTGAAGGTCCGTAGATATCCGCATCAACAATTCCGACTGTATAACCGGCTTTCAACAAGCCTCCGGCTAAGTTGGCTGTAATGGTTGATTTACCCACACCACCTTTTCCTGAAGCGACGGCAATAATTTTTCGCTGAGCCTTTTTTGCATCCGCAGGCATACCTTTTACTTGGCAATTGACCTGAATATCTTTTCCAAAAACTCGTTTGAGGTTAAATTCAACTGCTTCTTGCATCCGTCTTCTAGCGTGCATGGCCGGATTAACCGTTTGAACGATTACTGAAATTTCAGTTGCATTAATCTGTAAGTCATCAACTAAGTTGGCTGAAACGATGTCTTTTTTTAAATCTGGTTCGGTAATGGATCCAAGTACTTCAAGGACTTGTTCCCGTGTTGGGTGATTCATAAAAAATATTGACTAGTTTATATCTGCTGTTGTTGATCGTATAGCTTTAAAAGATCGGATACTTTTGGCCATTAAATTGACCGTATGACGGTTGTATTTCGAATAGCCTTGGTCAGGACTTTGTAATTCGTAGTAAATGCCGTTTATTTTTGATTGTCCATAAACATGTAACGAACTGTGTTCAACGCCCACTTTAGGAGGTGCATTTTTCATTCCTTTCACAATGAGTGTTTGTTCGTACACGATCAAACCCGGTTCATTAGTCAGGTAACGGATAGTAAACTTGTTTTGTTCAGCTAGTTCTTTCTTTTTATCCTCAAGCCTTTTGCTGTAATCTCCAAAATCTTCAATGCGAAGTGTAAAATTTGGACCTGCTTTAATTGTCCATAAAAAATCACCGTCTTCATGCAGGATTTCAGGCTCAGTGGTTGCTCCAATATTGGCCGTTTCATCTGGAATCATAAGCAGAGCTGGAAGGCCATATTGACTTAAGTAAAGGGATCGAAATTCAAGGTAATCCTCTGTTTCAATTGTTGTTTCCGCAGAAGGCACGTTATCACCGCAAGATGAAGCCAAAAGAAAGACAACAATCACCAGGTGTGTTGAAAAACATCTTTGAAAGACAAGAAATAAATTTTTCAGTTGATTCATTATATTGACAATCCCAAACAAAGATAAAATAATTTACTGCGTAGGTTAAACAATTCCTTGAAGAGCTTGTTTAACCGTTGAGACATACTGTTTCAGGGTATATTCCGAAGCAACTGATGCATTGAAGGTGCAATGGCAGAATATAAAATAAAAGATTTAGAAGTACTTACCGGTATCAAAGCCCATACAATAAGAATATGGGAGAAACGATACGGAATTCTCATACCCGAACGCACTGATACGAAGATCAGGTTGTATTCAGATGAGGAGTTAACATTGTTGCTAAATGTAGCATTGCTCAATAATAGCGGTGTAAAAATTTCTCGAATTGCTGACTTGTCCCGTGAACAAATTCAGGACAAGGTTTGGGAAATGAAAGGCTCAAATATCGAAGACAATAGCATTGAGTTGATGTTACTTGCCTTGTTAGATATTGACGAGTTACAGTTTAAGAACGTCCTTGAAGAATTGATTGCATCAATCGGTATTGAACGCATGTTTAGTGAGAAGTTGATTCCTTTTCTGGACCGAATAGGAGTGATGTGGCTTGTGGGTTCAATCACAACTGCACAAGAACATTTTATTTCCAATTTAATTCGCCAAAAACTAATTTCAGAATTGGATAAACTTCCTGTTCCTCAATCCAAAACTGATAATGTATTGCTGTTCTTGCCCGAGCACGAATGGCACGAGATCAGTCTTCTGTACTACCACTATGTATTGAGAAGGAACGGAAGAAATACGTTTTACCTGGGACAGAGTTTACCATACGATGCATTGCTCGAGAGCGTTGAAAAATTGAAGCCTAGTGCGCTTGTAACGTCATGGTTAACGGCGGTTGATCAGAAGTTTATTGTTACGTATTTCGATCGCCTTAAACAAGATGTGCCAAATATCCCAATCTATTCAGGGGGGTATCAAATGAAGGAGTATGGGAAGTTACTTGGTGATAAAGTCAAGATTATTGAACATACCACTGATCTTCAACAACTGTATTAAATCAGTAGAATTCCTTTTTGTCCTAAAACGGGGATTGTTTTCATTTTAGAGGGCAAAATAGTTTCAGGTAAAAAAACGAACCGTTTATCGTACATCGTGTCGTTAACCCAAAAACTAACCCAATATTCATTGGCGATGCCAAATAAATCCTCCATGATCGGCTCAATTTTGGCGAATTCGTTTGGTAAAAGAACTTCAAGGGAATGCCGCAATGTGGAAGTCTTAATTTTTTCACCTTTTTTTACATCTTCACCGTAACCTGTGCTTGTGATAATAATTCCCTCCATTATGTCATCACGCAAGTTAATTAGGTACACATTGTAAAAGTGCTCGTTCTGCTCATTCGTTTCTTTTACAACTGCAATGCCCACATTTTCTACTACAGGGCCTAATAATCCTTCTTTCATTATTCGTTGTTTTCGATTGAATAAGTGTATCCAAATTGATCTGCAAGTTTAGCTTTGACTATGCGTTTTACATTTGCGAAGTCTTGCTCTTTACCCAATTCCTTTTGCATCGAGGTAACATCTTTATCGTCAATGCCACAAGGTACGATATGGTTAAAATACTGGAGATTTGTATTTACATTGAAACCTATTCCGTGCATCGTTACCCAACGGGAGCTCTTTACGCCCATGGCACAGATTTTTCGTGCGTTCGGTGTATCAGGTTCAATCCAAACACCTGTAAGCCCATCAGATCGTTCACCTTTGATTCCAAATTCAGCCAATGTTTGAATGATTGCTTCCTCCAAAAAGCGCATGTACTTATGAATATCTGTAAAAAATTGATCGAGGTCAAAAATAGGGTAAACCACCAGCTGACCAGGTCCGTGATAAGTAATGTCACCTCCACGATTAATCTTGTAGAATGACGCATTGTGGTCACTCAATTCATTATCGTCCAATAAAAGATGATCTTGACTACCACTTTTGCCTAATGTGTATACATGTGGGTGCTCACAGAAAATGATGTGATTCTTTATTCCATCTACTGTTTCACCATTCCTTAGCGCAATCTTTTGCTGAATGGCATCGTTGAACAATTTTTCCTGAAAATCCCACGCCTGTTTGTAGTCGACCAAACCAAGATCGATAAAATTTACTTCAGGCATTCATTACTTAAATTTGGATAATTCGCCTTTAAGGAAGTCAATAGATACAATTTCTACCGCGTCAACTTGTCGTAATTCGGAAAGGTACCATGATGCCCAATCAACCACATTAATCAGGTAAAAAGAACGCTCAATGAGTGAATCACCTTTCGCGATTACTTCAAACGATGCTCCAGTCTTTTTCTCTATGATGGACTTTGTAATGGTGTAGCGCAATTTATTTCTTGGATCCATGTCTTCTGTATATAGAAAAACAGGAGCAAATCGGTCGTCTCCACCACCCCAACCAACAAGTTCATTGTGGTTCATTTCTGGAATCACACTTGTCCAAGCTAAGTACTTTGAGTTTTCGTTGAACTGTTGACGCGCACGAACGGCAACACCTTCATACTCAGGAGCAGAATAGATGATTCCTACTTTTTCAAATAGGAATTGAGCAAGTTGTTTACCAATGGTATGAATTTCCTGCTCTTCATTAGCCAACAGCGCTTGCGCTTTTTTCACTTCATCTAATCGATCAGAAGAAATTAGACCGAGTTTAACGAAAATAGTTACGAGTTGAATAACCGAAAAGGCCAAAGCTGATCGCGGTGGATTTCCTCCAGGTACGATAATACAATCGTAATTGTTTTCCTGACAGAAAGCAAGCAATTCTCCACCTGAGCTTACACCGATTATATGTGCACCTCGCTCCTTTGCTTGACGAACAGCGTTCATTGTTTCTTCGGTGTTTCCAGAGTACGATGAGGCAATCACTAATGAGTTTGCCTTTACGTATGCAGGAAGATTGTAATCATTTAACTGCAAAACAGGAATGGCTAATTCGTGTTGAATCCACTGAGAAACTAACTTTCCACCGATTCCAGAACCACCCATACCACAAATGGTGATATTGTCGATGTTAGCAGTAATTTTTCTGATTTCTGATGCCGCTCCAATAGCAAGCGAATCGATCATGTTAGTTGGAAAGTCGTGAATAAGTTGTTTCATACGATTTAAGATTTAACGGTGTAAAGATAATCAACTCTTTACAAATGGAGTTTGTAATTTTTTAACCATTTTACCCGCCGAAATATGACTAGTTTTGCAATAAAACACGGTATGAAAGCGATAAAAGCATCTGAGACATTAGCGATTACAACGAAAATCGTTTTGCCCAACGACACGAATACATTGGGGAATTTATTTGGAGGTCAATTGCTTGCCTGGATGGATCTCATCGCAAGTGTTTCTGCACATCGACATTCTAAAAGAGTCGTTGTAACAGCTTCTGTAAACCATGTGTCGTTTCAAAAGCCCATAAGTCATGCTTCAATTGTTACACTAGAAGCCAAAGTCTCAAGGGCATTTAATTCTTCAATGGAGATTTTTGTGGATGTTTTTGAGGAGAACCAAGTGACTGGTGAACGGGTGAAGTGCAATGAGGCGATTTATACATTTGTCGCTGTTGATCAAAATGGGGCACCAATTCAAGTACCAGAGTTGATTCCAGAGACAGAAGAGGAAAAAGAACGTTTCGATGGAGCGCTGCGCAGAAAACAATTGAGTTTGATTCTGGCTGGTAAAATGAAGCCTTCCGAAGCAACTGAACTTCGACGTCTTTTTATGGAGGAATAGTCTTAGTTTCTATTCACATCCGCAATGATTGCCGGGATATCTTGTTGATTCATGCAATTAAAATGTCCTTTAGGGCAAGATGCATACCCTATTTTTGAACATGGTCGACACGCTAAGTTGTTTACTTGGTGTTTTGTCCATTGATTATTTGTATTCGGCGTATACGGGTACATACCCAACGATGGAACAGTATTCCCCCAAACAGTGACCAGACGTATTCCAAAACAAGCAGCAATGTGCATCATTCCTGTGTCATTTGTTAAGAGCACCATCGATTGCTTAACAATGGAAGCAGATTGGAGTAGGGAATAGTTGCCGCATGAATTCATGACAAGTTTAGTTGCACATGTGTGAACGAGTTGCTCACCTTTCGCTTTATCCATTGGTCCACCAACCAAAACGATAGGATGATTTGTCTCTTGAATTACCCGTATTAATTGATCTATCGGTAATTGTTTTGTTGCGTATTGCGCTCCGATAGCGATGGTGATAAACGTTCCTGGCTTCAACCCGAAATCGGTTAAAGTATTTACTTCATTTGAAGGCATAATGAAAAGTTCACCGGGCTCATGATCAGGAAAAACTCCCAGAGGTTTAACCGCATCGAAATACCTGTCCACTACATGCACTTCGGGAAGTTGATTGATCTTAAATCGAACAAGTAACCATTTTTGCCAGTTAAGTTTTGGAAAGGCAAATGTTTTAACGCCTAATGAAAGTCGCAAGCGCAATGTGCGGATGTTGTGATGTAAGTCAATAAGGTAATCGAATTTTTCATTTCTTAACAGACTAACTACCTCGTTTATGGAACGGTCAATGGTGTGAATGTGACTGATGTTCGGATTACCGACAAGCAAGTCCTTCATGTTCTTTTTGGTCAGGTAGTGCAGTTCCGCATCGGGGTACTTTTGTTTTATGCACCTGATGACAGGCGTAGTCAATACGACATCTCCAATTGAACTGAAACGGACGACAAGAATCTTCACGAATTCAAAGGTAATGATATGTGCTTATTCTGTCGCATTCGTTTTCCAGACTTCAATGTACTCATTCGCATTGCGTGGATTGAGATCGCGTAAAAGTCCATCAATTAGACTGGGATGACATTTTTTGTGCAAACGCATGCTCGGATAAATAGACTGATACATGTCGATTCGGTTGGATAGTTTTTCGTCTCCAAAGAAGAAGATGTAATCAAATTCCAATTCCGGGTTTACTCTCAGGTCAGCAGTTGAATCTGTTCGTTCGGTAAATGCACAATTCCAGCTCTTGGCGTAAAACTTTGGCATCATCGACACGCGTCCTTCACTTGAACCTTCTAAGAGGATTCGTTCATCTTTGATGTCGTCGTTGTAAAGCGCATACATGGCTTCTACTCTTGATTTTTTGGAGTACATCGTTGTTGAAAAAAGCAGAAAAAAGGTATTGAATACCCAGAAAATGGTCCAGCTTAATCTTTTCAGTCTACCTTGCCAAAATGCTGCCTTCAAATGGGAATAGCCTAGTATGCCTAAAATAAGAAAGAAGGGAAGAACGGAAAGTATAAAGCGTTCTTGCCGATTTGGGTAGATCGTATGAAATAAAATGAAAACCAAGGTCGGTACAAACAGCACAATATATTTTCGGGCACTGGCAAAAAAACCAATGCCAAACAGAATACCAAGGGGAACGAAAAGTACACCCATTAAAACAAGGAAATACATCAAGTAGTTTTGGTTCGGTAAGTATTCGGTTCCTTCGGTCATATTGTAGGAAATATAGCTGATCAACTCAGCAAACGGATAACCCCAAAGACTCCAGTCGACCAGTCCTTGAGTAATTATAAACGTCAAAAGTACCCCGGCTGAGAACGAGAAAAACAAAGCGAATGATTGGCGAAAAAAGTAAACGGCGGCCATACCAATTGCAAAAACACCGATTTGATAACGAAAGGAAACAGCCATTCCTATGAGGAGTCCGGCATAAAAAAACGACCTCGAACTTTCTCGTGAAATGACTATCCACATCCCCCACATTAGAAAAGGTAATGCAGCAACTTCCACCAAATTTCGCACGGATACAAAAGGTAAAATCCATAACAATGCCAAAAGCCATCCCACTTTTTTCGCGTTTTCAACAGAAGAAATATGCTCCGTAATGCGAATTCCAAACCAGACGACTAAAAGTGAGGCAAGCGCATGTATCAAGCGATTTATTGACATTAAAATCAGTGGATGGACAATTCCTAACCACTTCATTGCACTGAAATAGATAAAATTCAACCCAACATATGTAAAGCTATGACCTTCCGGTTTCCCTCTGTTTCCCTCTGTCCAAGGCAACCATTTGTTGTAGTCGTAACCATCTACCCATGAAGCAGATGATTCAATGATTAGAAAGTGGTCATCGTGCATACCGTATCCAGGTGAAAAAAACACGGCAATGAGTCGGACAAGCAGCGCTGCCAACATAATCCAGCCATATTTGGCTGATTTCAGGGGTAATAATCGGTTACCTTGCACTGTATTCATCAAATAAAAGTGACATAAATGCGTGACATCTTCGTTCTTCTTTTTTTAGCTCCGAAGTAGTATATGAATTATCTAGGAAGCGCTTGGCGTCCATGTTATAGCTAAAATTTCCTTTTGGAGAAACCCAGCCGAAGCCCCGATTAATGGTGTGTAAGGCAAATTCTGGGCATCTTGGATTCAACAAGTCTTTACTCCAAGTAAATCGCTTACTATCTCCCCCCATTTGGTAAAGTAGTGTACGAGCTATATCGGCTTGTGAGCCCAATGTTTCTATTTGTTTTCCTTTCCATTCTTTTTTAAGTGGCTCTCCAAGAATGAGGAGTGGGATTTTAAAATAAGCGCCTAAGTTCGGATTCCTTACTCCTGGAGCTGCGTGTCCGTGATCAGCTACGAGTACAAATAACGTGTTAGTGTACCATGGTTCTTTTTTGCATCGTTCCAAGAAATTAAATAGGGCTTGATCTGCATACTGCATGGATTGCATGAAATCTTTTTCTTCTCCCTGCCATGAAGGAATGCCTTTTTTTGGAAAATCATAAGGCGAATGCGTACTACCTGTAAATGCACAGTGCATAAATGGGCCTTTTGTTGACCTTATTTGTTTGAGAAGGAAATCGTACAAATCCTCATCGTAATAGTTCAATTTACCTTTTGATAAATTTTTCGGAAAGTCATTCTCATCCAGCACGCTATCAAAACCATGGTCGGCCAAGTATCCACCTATATTACCGTAACTTAGGTCACCACTAAACAGGTAATGTGATGAGTATCCCCATTGTTTCAATTCTTGATTGAGCGAAGGGAGTTGTCGGTGCTTTTCTGGTTGCATGGTGATGAAGACTTCTGGTAAAGCCGGGTAACCGCTAAATAGACTTGCATTTCCAATTTCTGACGTACCACCAGTTGCATAAATATGCGTAAACAACAATCCATTTTTGGCTAACTTATCAAAATGGGGAGTGGCTGTTTTTTCTGCATCCAAGCAACCAATGGCGTTTGCTGTCCAGCTCTCCAATAAAATGACCACGATGTTCGGTTTTTTATCTTGGAGAATAGAGTTGCTATGATCTGTTGGATAAGAATAAAAATCTTCCAACAGTTGTTTGGCGCGCTGACTTTCAAGCTTTGGAAAGAGTGCTCCCGATTCACTGCGGTTGTAAAGTATGAAGCTTTTTGCAAAAAAATACACAGAGTTGACAGCTAAATCATTCGCTGCATATTCTTTTGAAAAGTAGGCAGAATCTGTGTTTATGGGTATCTGTTGAATACCACCGCGTCCGAGAATTAAAAGAAAAACGATAGAAAAAAGTTGAGTAGAGAACAGAGAGGAAAACCCTGATTTAGTTAGCTTAGTATGGTTTGACTTTGCTGAAAACACCCACTTATTAAAGAAATAGTAAGAAGAAATTCCAATGGCTAGCGTATACAAACTAAAAAAGCTAATCATTCCCCAATCAGCTGTGCGCACCACTTCATCTGGGTGTAAAAAATGCATAAATACCCGTGTCGTCAATTTGTGGTTCCATTCAGTATAGGCATTTATTTCACCCGCAATTATGGTTATAACAGCCATTAATTCAATTAGGATAATTAAAAAAGCTATTTTTTTAAACGGTTGGTAATTCTTCCAATAATAAGCAAGTAGAAAAATCGCTGGCAAGATAGAAAGCAACGATGCAGTGGCCAAATCAAGCCTGATGGAATGTATAAAAACCAAGAACCACTCAATCCATCCCAGCTGACTTACAACGGTCCAGTTGTGCAGGGAAAACAGCAGTCTACCGAGTTCAAATAGTATCATCCAAAACACCAGCAAACGTAGGATAAGTAGAAGGGATGTTCGGAAATAAACCATGTGACAAAGATAAGTATAAAAGAGAAGTTCAAACAAATAGCTACTGTTTGCGCATAATTGTACGTGTTTTCTGACGGAATTGTGACTTCTGTGACATATCGGAAAAACTGCAAAACCTATATTTGTCAAAAAAAAATGTGTTATGGGAAAATTCAACGAAATCATAAAGTCTTCAGTGCCTACGTTAGTTGATTTTTATGCTACATGGTGTGGACCTTGCCGTGCCATGAACCCTGTTCTTGATCAATTAAAAAACGACATGGGTAATCAAATTCGTGTACTCAAAATAGATGTAGATAAAAATCCAGATGTTGCGGATAAATTCAAAATTCGAGGCGTGCCTACATTCATGCTGTTCAAAAATGGAGAGGTAAAATGGCGCCAGTCTGGCGGTATGGATTTGAATACCTTAAAATCGAAAGTCCGTTCAGCGCTTTAATTTTCGCTATCTAACTGCTTGTAAACCAAAAAAATCACCCATTTGTAACCTTTAGTTCGCCACTCACGTACGACGGCAAGTCAGAATTTGTGGCCCAAATTTGTAGATAACAACTGAATACTCTACTTTTGGCCCCTGTTTAAAAATTAACTTTTAACACAAATGGAATCAAATTTAATGTACGTACCTATCGCGTTAGCGATAATCGGACTAGTCTTTATGCTGGTCAAAATGGCATGGGTGAAAAAGCAAAACCCAGGAAATGAGCGAATGCAAGAAATTTCTAAAAGCATTAAAGAAGGAGCGATGGCATTTCTTTCTGCAGAATACCGCTTACTAGCTGTTTTTGCCGTTCTTGCTTCTGTAGCTTTAGCTTTAGTCGCTTACTTTGTTGATACAACTGAATACACCATTATCCCTGCATTTCTAGTAGGAGCTGTGTTTTCTGCTATTGCTGGAAATATTGGAATGCGTATCGCGACAGATGCAAATTCACGGACAACAGAAGCTGCACGTACAAGTTTGCCGAATGCGCTTAAAGTTTCTTTTGGCGGTGGTACTGTAATGGGACTCGGTGTTGCTGGTTTGGCGGTTTTGGGTCTAAGCTTGTTCTTTATTCTTTTCGTTAAAATGTATATGACGAAAGACGGAAATTTCTACGATGAAATGACGGTAGTTCTTGAAGCCTTAGCTGGTTTTTCATTAGGAGCTGAATCAATTGCGTTGTTTGCTCGTGTAGGTGGAGGAATTTACACGAAAGCAGCAGACGTGGGAGCTGACTTAGTTGGTAAAGTCGAAGCAGGTATCCCAGAAGATGATCCGCGAAATCCTGCAACAATTGCAGATAATGTTGGTGACAACGTTGGTGACGTTGCCGGAATGGGTGCTGACTTATTCGGTTCGTATGTGGCAACAGTATTGGCCTCTATGGTTCTTGGTAACTATATAATCAAAGACATGGCTGAAGCATCTGAAACAGGTGTGTTTACGGATGCATTTGGTGGTATGGGACCAATCCTTTTACCGATGATGATTGCAGGTGTGGGTATCATAGCTTCAATTATTGGAACATTCTTGGTGCGCATTTCGAATAACGACGCAAAAGAAGCTGAAGTTCAACGTGCGTTGAATATTGGTAATATTACGTCCATTATTCTTTCGGCTGCTGCGGGATGGTTCTTAGTTGACTGGATGCTTCCTGAAACAATCGAAGGAATGAATTTCTTTGGAGAAGAAGCAAAAGACATTCCGAGCCGTCACGTGTTCTATGCAACACTTGTTGGACTTGGTGTTGGTTACCTTATTTCCATGTTCACAGAATACTATACTGCATTAGGTAAAAAGCCAGTATTAGATATCGTTAAAAATTCCTCTACAGGAGCTGCAACGAACATTATCGCTGGATTGGCAACTGGTATGATCTCTACGTTCTCTTCAGTTATTTTATTTGCTGTGGCGATTTGGGGGTCTTATGAATTAGCTGGATTTTATGGTGTGGCTATTGCTGCTTCTGCGATGATGGCGACAACGGCAATGCAGTTAGCAATTGACGCATTCGGACCAATTGCGGATAACGCAGGAGGGGTTGCTGAAATGAGTGAATTACCGAAAGAAGTTCGTCAGCGTACCGACGTCTTAGATTCAGTTGGTAATACAACAGCTGCTGTAGGTAAAGGATTTGCGATTGCATCTGCTGCACTTACTGCGTTAGCATTATTTGCTGCGTATGTGACGTTTACAGGAATTGAAGGAATTAATATTTTCAAAGCAGATGTACTTGCTGCGCTATTTATTGGTGGTATGATTCCAGTTGTTTTCTCTGCATTAGCAATGAAATCAGTTGGTAAAGCAGCCATGGATATGGTAATGGAAGTACGTCGCCAGTTCCGTGAAATTCCAGGAATCATGGAAGGAACGGGGAAGCCAGAATACGGTAAATGTGTGGAGATTTCAACGAAAGCTGCATTACGTGAAATGATGTTGCCTGGTGCGATTACGATCATTTCTCCGATCATTATTGGATTTGTTATGGGAGCTGAAGCGCTTGGAGCGTACATGGCAGGTGTTGCTGTTTCAGGAGTTCTTTGGGCTATTTTCCAGAATAACGCCGGTGGTGCATGGGACAATGCTAAGAAATCATTTGAGGCGGGTGTCATGATTAACGGTGAAATGACTTTCAAAGGTTCTGATGCGCACAAAGCTGCTGTAACAGGTGACACTGTCGGTGATCCATTTAAAGACACTTCTGGTCCGTCAATGAACATTTTGATTAAGTTAACGTGTCTTGTTGGATTGGTTATTGCGCCTTTGTTGGGCAACGGTCATGCTGATGATAAAGCAGCTAAATCAGGTTGTAATACTGAGATGTCAGGAAAATCAGGCGCTTGTTGTTCAGGTGCAGGAAATGCACAGATGAATACAGTATGCGATATGAGCAAGTGTGCTGAAATGACAAAAGAAGAGTGTGCTGCGATGTGTGATTCATTGAAGTGCTCACCTGAAGAAAAAGAAATGTGTCTTTCACATTACGATAAGGATGGAAAATTTATAGGTAATGCAAAAGAACGTCGTGGACAAATGTGCTATGACGAGAAGAAGCAATAAATACGAATAGATTAAAATGAAATAGGCTGTCTGATTGGGCAGCCTATTTTTTTTTTTATTTAACGAATACATTACATCGTCAAAAATTGGTTTCTTATGGAGATTGGCGAAAATTTAGTTATTTTCCTTCTTCGTGTTCGCGAATAATGTCGATCATTGGTTGAACTACCTCGAAGAGGTCTTTTTCGCTCCAAGGTTTCGAAATGTATGTTTCAAGCAACTTATCTTCGCGTAACTCTGCCACAATAAGATCGTTGGCTTGACCAGATAGCATAATGCAAGACAACCAAGGGTATTTTTTCTTCAGGTTTCGAATGAGTTCAGCACCATTCATTTCTGGCATTTGATAATCAACGATAATGAAAACTAATTTTACACCAAAATCGATTAATTCTTCAATGTGAGTTTCAACCTCAGCCGGATTAGAATAGGTTTCGACAAATGTGGTTTTGGTATCAATGACTTTTCGCAATTGAAAACTCAACATGGAAGTAATCAAGGGATCGTCATCTATACAAACAACAGCATACTTTAACATAAACTATTCAATATCTTTAATAAAAGTAACGATAAATGAAGTGAATTGTTCGTCAGAAATTAAAATTATTTTCGCGTTGTGTTCATCAACTACATTCCGAACAATACTCAATCCCAGTCCAGTACCAGTAGTTTCCCCTTTAGTGGTAAAGAATTTATCGAAGATCTTTTCTTGTATGTCAACTGGTATCATATCACCTGAATTACTAATGGTTACCTCGATAATACGTTTTGTTTCTTGTGCCGAAATGCGCAACTCTCCAGAACCATGCATGGCTTCAATGGCATTTTTAATTAGGTTCGACCACAATTGATAGAGTTTGGGCTCATATCCGAATAATTCAATCGTTTCAGGAATATTAAACTTGAGATCAACACCATATTTTAACTGGTGATTAAATACATTTAAAACCGTTCGAATATTTTCTTGCAAATTAACGGGACCTTTAACTAACTGGCTTCCTTCTTTGAGGTAGAATCTTAGGTTTTTAATTACGTTGGATGCTTTGTCTCCAGCTTCTAATACGGTGTTTACGAAGGTTCGAATACTTTGTATGTGGTAAATTAAATCAGCAAAATCGAGTGGATTATTCGATGAAATAATGGTATTAATTACCTCATTCTCTTCGGGCTTTACTCGCGCTTTAACTAATGCGCTTGATAAATGATCTACTTGATCAAAATTGGGGTAATGTTCATTTAGGTAACGCGTCATCGCGGCAGTTTCTCTCAACGTTTGCATACCACCGACAAACATTTGAACATTGTTTTCTACTGTTCTACTGCATGCTACATTCAATTGATCCAATGTGCATTTCGACAACACCGATTTGAATAAGGATTCAAGCGTATATTGAATACTTTCCGCTCCAACTTTTATCGCACCAATTGGTGTGTTTAAGTCGTGGGTAATTCCTGCAGTTATTTCACCAATCATGGCTAATTTGTCTTGATTGGCCATTGATTGAGTCAATTCATTGTTCTTTGCGGTCTTATCCGTAACTATTCGTTCAAGACCTTCATTAATCTCGATGTAGCGATTGTTTGCTTGTTCAATTTGTGAAATAAATTCAATGCGTTTATTTATGTTCACCACCATTTCAGCGAATAATTCGAGAATTATTTTGTCTGTCTCATTAAACGAGTGAACAGAACGAACGGAATCAAATCCAATAAAGCCTGTGCATTGGGAATTGTCCATCATGGGAATCGCAATGAGGCTTTTGATATCCTGTACTTCTAATAATTCTTTAAATTGGCTGTCAGGGAGTATTGATACATCCTTAACCTCCATGATTTCACCCTTGAAATGGACTTCAATCCACTTTGGAACATCTGAAAATGGAATATTCTGTAACGTTTCAATTTGAGGTTCAATTCCCTCTCTGCACCATTCGTATAAATTATTGGTTGTGCGATTTTCGTGATTGTAATCGAAAATATAAGAGCGATCTGCATTTACGAACTGACCGATATCTTTCAATGCTTCATTCAATGCATGGTCAAGTTCATCTGGATTTAAATTAAGCAGTTTACTAGCTGTCCGAATAAGTAAATCTTGGAAGTTAACTTGTTTTTGTATGATGGATTCATTCAGTTTAGCTGAAGTAACCTCTTGTCGGATTGACATGTACTGAATTCCCTCATCGTTATCTCCTTTAATTGGATAAATAACGGTATTTACCCAGTAAAAACCTCCATCTTTCGCTCTGTTTCGAATTTCACCTCTCCAGATTTCACCGGATTTAAGCGTGTGATAAAGCCCTCCCCAAAATTCTTTGTTATGGTATCCTGAATTGACAATATTGTGGTTTTGTCCAATTAACTCATCTTCCCTGAAACCAGAAACCCTGCAGAAGTTTGCATTTACGCGTAATATTTTACCTGATTCATCTGTTACGGACACCAAAGAAGAAGCATCCACGGCAGAGGTTAAATCTTTTACAAACCTGTTTTTCTCTTCCAGTATTTTTTGTGCAGCAATCTTTTCTGAAATATCCCTCAAGGTAGAAATGGCAAAACGCTCACCGTTCATTGTCCTGGGAATAACCGTTACCTCAACCGGAGTTTCCTCTCCAGTTTTAACGTTTCGGTTAACAGATTCAATGTGCAGCACACCTATTTTTTCTAGGTCATCTATATGCGCTTTCCAATGATCGATAGAGGTAAAATAAGATTCAACATCGAGTATAGAAAAACTTTCCATTTCATTCCATTCTATACCTAGGCGCTCGCGTGCTGCTTTATTTAGATACACAAACTGACCTTGCTCATTCACTACTTGAATGGCATCGTTCGTTTGATCAAGGAAAAATGCTAACTGTTCCAAACGGACACTTTTTTCTTCAATCAAGCGAAGTGATTCTTGTTGTTCTGTAATGTCAATTAAAGTCCCTTCTATTATACCTATGCCTTTTTCAATCGTGTAAAGCACATTGGAGAGCAACTGTATCTTTTTACCATCTTTACGGGTGTTTTCAATGAGGTAGTTTTCTAATTTTCCATGCTCCCGAAGTTGTTCAATGTACTTTTTTCTACTTTCTCCATTTGGGTAAAACTCACTTGATTTATGCTGTTTAAGTTCTTCAATTGAGTCGAAACCAAAAATGCGTGCATAAGCTTGGTTGATTTCAAGTATTTCGCCGTATTCGTTAGTTCTAAATACGGCAGCCATGTTGTTTTCAAAAAGTGAACGGAAGCGTTTTTCATTATTTTCAGCACGTTCCTGCGCCATTTTGGCTTCTGAAATATCCAATCCATACCCAAGCATTCCGATTAGTTCATTCGCCTCATTTTTCATGGGTGAAAATGTGCGGCGGATGACTTTTTTTGAACCATCAGGTTGTGGATAGATGTCCTCCCATTGTTGGATGTTATTTGAATCAAGCGCTTTTGTAAATACATCATGGCGGGCATGCGCAACACTGTCATCAAGATTTTTTAAGTTGAAATAATCGAAGTCTGTTTTTCCAATTAGAAATGTGCGTGTTTCTTCATTACTTATAGCTACAGGATTTAAAAACAGGTAGCGGTGTTCAAGATCAAAGATCGCCAGATCTGAAGGGAGACTATTCAACGCGTCATAGAGAAAATCAGCGCTTAGTGGTTTGTTACTTAACGCTTGGCACTTGGTATAAATGAAATGTTCATCTAAAGGCAAAAAATGAAGGGAAAAACGGGTACTATTGGGATGATTGCTTTCAAGTTGAAGCGTTGTCTGATTGTTCAGCCACCACTTTCCGTTAGGGGTATTTCGGAAAATGGAATTGATGTGAGGGGTTGGGTTGTTCTGGGCTGCTAAGTGTGCAGTGAATTTTTTAGTGCAGTGAACAAGATCACCATCCACTGTAATTAGAAAGTCATAATTGTCTTGTTGATCAAGTAACGAAAGGATAATTTGTGGGGCGGGCAATGGTGTTTTCAATGTCGTGTATCGTTATGCTTCTTGAGCCTTTTCAATGTAAATCTTAAGTGTAGTCCCATTTCCTGGAGAACTCTCGATAAATCCATTTAAACTGGCTAATTTCATTCGGTTTAACATGTTCTGAATCCCAAGTGTTGCGGTAGATTTCGTTTGGTCGAATCCTACGCCATTGTCATGAATACAAATACACACTACTCCGTTTTCGTTGCGCTTAATATCTAGGTTGATGGTTTTAGATTTTGCATGTTTGATGCTGTTATTTATGAATTCTTGAACGATTCGGAATAAATTAAATCGATCGACACCGTTGAAATCATCTTCATTTATGTGCTCATCTATTTGAAAAATAAATTCATGCGATTTTAAGTAATTGATTCGGTTAATCATGTTTCGCAATCCACTTAAAAATCCACTTTCTAATTCAGGTGGCAATAAGGAGTAGGATATGCCTTTTGCTTCTTCGATGGTACTTTTAATCAGTTTGGAAAAATTATCTTGTTGTTCTTGCTGTTCAGGTGTGAAATCGAACGATTCAAAAAGCAAATTCATTAGCACAAGGTTCTGAGCTAAACCGTCGTGAATTTCCCGCGCAATTTTATGTTTTTCATTTTCCTGTGCGCTGTTGATGAGTTTGTATTTCTCTTCCTGAAAGCGCAATTCTTCTGTCTTGTCAATAATTAGACAGATGTACAAATCACTTTCTGTCATGAGTTTATTGGCAATCAATTCGATGTCTAACGCATCACCAGAAAGCGATTTGTGGTGTAGGTTTTTTAATATTCTGGTGGCGCTCAAATCAAAACTGGTCTGGTCTTCGGGCTTGGCATTAAACCCATGAAGTGATTTACCATTGAATTCCCCAATGCGACCACCGTACAAGTCACTAAAAGCACGATTTGCCATTTGAATGACAAAGTGTTCGCCTTTTGCAGTGAGCATTGGAATAGGTGAGTTCTCAAAGACCTCACGAAATTTCTTTTCAGATTCTGCAAGAATGACATTCTGACGCATACGCTCAAGGCTGTATTGAACGGATTTGTTCAATAACCTTCCGTTTACATCACTTTTAAGAATGTAATCCTGAGCACCATTTTGAACAATTCTTGCAGACAGTTCCTCATCGTCAGAACCTGATAAAATGACAATCGCACTGTTTGGACATTTGTGTTTGACCGTCATGTACGTTTCAAGTCCGGAAGAATCTGGCAGGTTCAAATCGAGTAGTACTACATCAGGATGGAAATAAGACAATGACTCCTCAAATTCCTTTATTGTAGCTGCTCTCTGGATTTGTTGAAAATCGGTACTAAGTGATGACAATTGAAAATGTATCATTTGAGAAAACAACGGATCGTCTTCAACTAATGTTAAGCGTATGTCTTTTGCCATCATACGTGTTGGATGTAGTACATTAAAGTTGTTAGCCTCATTCCAAACACATTGCCTGAAACAAGAAATACTTGTAAGATGGTGGTTTCATGCAACTTATTTGGATGTTGAAGATAAGGATTTTTTCAAAAAGAAGTTTAAAAAAAGTGCATGTTTTCACCTTTTAAGTTGTTAATTCATTGAATTAAGCGTGTCTGTTGCCCTGAAAAGTTTATTACACTGCTTTTCGAAGTGCGTTAAAAATAATTGTATATTCGAAGAGTAGATTTATCACTACTACATATTTCACCCGCAAACCATTAAAACTATGGCAGACGAAATCAAAGTTCTTGTCGTCGATGATCATGCCCTTATTCGTGAAGCATGGGTAGCAATGCTCAACGCAGCGCCTGGAATTGAAGTTGTCGGAAAAGCAGATAACGCAGAAGATGCATTCACGTTCGCGAGCAATTTACGCCCTGATGTTGTCTTGATGGACATCAATTTAAAGGGAAGCAACGGGTTTGAAGCGGCGGAGCGTATTTACAATAGCGTACCGAAATCACGAATTATCGGTTTGACGTTACACGATGAGATTAATTACGTTAAACGTTTTCTATCTGTCGGAGGAAAAGGTTACCTTACAAAGAACATTACGCGTGATGAGTTGGTAGCGGCTGTACATGCTGTTTTCAATGGGGAAACCTATATTGCAAGTGAGATCAAGGACCGTTATTTTGCGTCGCTTTTGCATGTGGAAAATGAAGACAATAAAAAGGAATTAACGTTGAAAGAAATAGAAGTCGTTAAGCTAATTTCAACAGGGTTGACTTCTAAAGAGATAGCGGATAAGTTATTTTTATCGCCCCGAACAGTTGAAACCCACCGCCATAATATATTGAAGAAATTGGGCTTTGCTAATGCGGCTCAGTTAACGGGTTGGGCTGCCGATAAAGGATTCGTTTAAGTTAGAATTCGAGTACAAGTAGCGTTCCTTCACCTATTGAACTCGAGAGTTCCATTTTTGCTCCTGCAAGAAGCGCTCTTTTTTCCATGTTCTTAAGCCCAAAACCTCCATTAATCTTGTTTCTATCAAATCCTTTACCATTGTCGTGAATGATGATAACGGGTTGATTGTTTCGTAAACCTACTTCACAGACTACCTCTGAACATTCGGCATATTTCTGGGCATTTGTAACGAATTCTTGAACAATTCTAAATATATGGTAGGCGCGATCAGTTGATAACTGCTTCATCGGTATTTCCTTTCCTTCGAATCGGTAGTTGATGCTACTTGAGTGTTCATTCGATTTTCCGAAGAAAACGTCTAAGGCGTACATCAATCCCTTGTCTAAATCTGGCGGTGCAAGGTTGTAACACATCGATTTCATCAATCGGATGCTATCAGTGGTAAGTTGACGGCACGATTGAACAAGGTCACCATTCACATCAGGAGAGAGAGACGATAAATACAAGTTCAATGCGACCAGATTTTGCCCAAGTCCATCGTGAAGTTCCATCGACATGCGGTGGCGTTCATCATCAAGTGTTTCATGCACAAGAATTTCTTTTTCTCTTGTCGCTTGTTTTTCCGGATCAATATCTTCGATATAGGCTAACCAGAAATTTTTCTCTGTTTTTTCAGAAAAGCGGCTTGATATCATTCTAAACCAACGTCCTTCATCATCGGCATGTTCAATCATTCTGAATTCGAAAGAGAAGGTATTTTTTCCTTTTTTGAGGGAGCGGAGACGAGCTAAGAACTCTCCGTGATCATCAGGGTGCATGAATTGCGCAAAATAAAGCGGATCATTCATGGTGGCGTTCATTTCCATACCAGGAAATAAACTGGAGAAATTGTCACTCACAAACCGTATCGATATTCCCCTTGCGCCTAATAAATCGAACCCAAAGTAACCAATTGGCATTCCCGGGAAGTAACGGAAAAGGTTGGCTGCGGATACCGTGTACAGTTCGTCTAATAAAATTTTAATTACGAATCCGTCATTTCCAATTGGATTCAATACCCATTTTTCGATTCGAACGAGACTGAATCCATCATTTATGCCAATTCCTCTCCGATTTAGTAACGCTTCGTAAAAAGTGAGTAACGCATCATTCTGGAGGAGTTGTTTGGCGAAATCAATGACCATTGATCCTTTAACAGCATCAATATTGAGGTTTAATGTTTGCGCGGTATTGTTGAGGTAAAGAATCTTGAAATCATTATCAACGATAATAATGGCGCTTTTGAGATCTCCGAAAAAGGCATCTAGTTCAAGATCCGAGCCGGTAAGCAAAGAGCCTTTCACCAACCGTTGAAGTCGGAAAATATCTTCTGCCGTATCGTCCACTTTGTAAAGCGCCCGGTCTCGTTCCATGGTTACCCTTTGTAGTAGCTGGCTCGCACAACATGTACGTCAACCTAAATCTACTGATTCAGTCACCAATTTTAGGAAATAATTATACTGAATTTCAAAAAACAGTAAAATGTAAACAACGGCGAAATGTTGAAAACTATTAAAGTTGAGCAGGTTAGTCCCTTTTTCGGGTAACAAAAACCCTTTTCGGGTCGAGTTGATTCTCGAGTGTGGTAAAAAATTCGCCGCGATCTGATTCATCGATACAGTCCATAGGAAAATGAAGTTGAAGGCCTTTGATGTAATCAAAAAACAGCGATCCTTGGTGTATAGAAACCCTTCTTAATCCATCGTAATACATCAATGTGACTTCTCGATCCGCTGAAATGACTGCCTTACTAGTCACCCCAACCCTGAATCCTTTAATAGATGTACCGATGAAACTAAATACTAAGTTGTCCAACCCTACAAAAAACAGCGCTATTGCCGGTAACCATGCATATGTGGTTAACTTGACTAAGGCTATTCCAACGCATATATTAACAAATAATTCGAGCAAGTTATAGACCCAAATGCGTTTCAATCGATCACGACTTACAGGTTTGTTCCAGCTGAATTTAGTTGTTTGAAGTACCAGTTTCATTCCCATCCACCTTCGAATGCTTCGTCGAATGACGATGAGTAAAAAAAGTAATCCAAGTGCAACAAACACCTCTGCTTTATATGCCATTTGAGCGCCAGTTGTACCTAAAAATTCGATCGGTAGGTCAAACCCAATAATGATAGCTAATCCCATTGTAGGGAAGAACAAGAACAACAAAAGCGTATTGATGAATCTATTCATTCGGGATCATCTTCAGTTTACGTATCAACCCATCAATGGATCGTTGCGCGTGTTGAATTTTTTGTTCAACTTCTTTTCTTAACGCATCAGCTCCTTTCGATCGCGCGAAAAAGCCAAGGTTATTTTCGTATTGCAGCATCGATTTTTTTAATTGATCGATCTGTTGCCTTATCTCCGCTTTTTCTTTGGCGAATGCCCTTGATTTATCTGGACTAGAAGCCAGTGTATCAATGCGCGCTTGAAACAAAATGCGTTCTTTTTCTTCGCCCTCAAGCTTTAATTTTTTGTAATGGTCATCTAGTGCTTTCTTATAGGCATTGTAGATCGTGTCTTTTTCGCTCATTGGGACTTTGCCAATTTCGCTGAATTTCCCCGCAAATGATTTCAATTGGGCAAGCGCTTCGTGCTTATCATCGGGCAAATTTAAAGATTGAAGTTCTTCAATCAGTGCTTTTTTTGCTTCAAGGTTTACCTTTAATTCGTTGTCTGCAGCGGCAAAATGCTGGTCCCTTTTGGTGAAAAATGCATCACAGGCACCCCTGAATTCACTCCATAATTTTTGTTCGAGTTTTTGTCCTGCATGTCCAATCGTTTTCCACTCTTTCTGCAGTTTTACAAGTGCATTAGCAGCTTCTTTCCATTCAGTCGAATCTTTAAGTGCTTGCGCCTTTTCAATCAACGCTTTTTTCTTGTCCGCCAGTTGCTTGTATTGGTCCTGAACGCCTGCAAAAAAAGTTCTTTTTTGTTGGAAAAATGCATCGCAATATCCCCGGAAGGATTGCCATACCTCTTCATTTTCTTTACGAGGACCAAAACCAATGCTTTTCCAACGTTCTTGTAGTGCCAATAAGTCTTCTGTTGACTTTTCCCATGCTTTGACACTCGTATTTTCTGAAGTTTTTCCGACTAAATCCGCAACCTCAGCGATAAGGGCTTTTTTCTGAACGATATTTTCTGCTAATGTTGTGCGTCGTTCATCGTAAAAGGAGTGAATACGTTCGTAGAGTTCTTTAACTGCCGCCCAATACTTTTCTTTTAGGGATTCCCATTGATCATTTATGACTGGACCAATTCCTTCCCATTCGTTTTGCAAGGCTTTCAGGCGTGATTCGACTTCCTTAATAGAATCAACTTTTTTGAGTTCGATCAGTTGTGCAATGACATCTTCTTTCAACTGAAAATTCCGTTTTAAATCGTGTTCTTTTAATTCACGGTAAATTTTCATGTTGTAGAAAAAGGATTCCAACAATTTGGAGTACTCTTGTTGTATGGCGTCTCGTTGATCTCGAGCGATGTCACCAATTCCTTTCCATGCTTCGTGTATTTCGTTATAGGCAGAGAAGGCTGCGCCAATGTTTTCTTCCGATTCAATGACTTGTCTGAGTCGATCGATGAGGGATTTTTTAGCTTTTAGATTGGCTGTTTCAATGGCTTGCTTCGCTTCCGTCAACTCCTTCTTCCGGTTTCGGTAAAGGATGTAAAGTTCGTAGAACGTTTTCTTTTGTTCAGAATAGTCTGTTGGTTCGTGGGCTTCACCGTTTACTTCAGCCTCAAGCGCAGCAACTTGGTCTTTACGTTCCAGTTCTAAAAGTGCATCATCAAACTTTACTTTAAGCTCATTGACATCACGACTAACAGCCAGTGCATCATCCTGTTGAGCCAATAAACGAAGCTCATCGATTAATTGATTCAGTTCCATTTCTAAATTGTTTGTTCCATATTGAAATCTGTCAAGGCAACGAAGCGTTGAATTCGTTGATGCAGATCAGTTGATGAAATTTCCATTAAGCGTTCCGTTCCAAATTTTTCCACACAGAAAGAGGCCAATGCCGATCCGGCAATAATGGCACGTTTCATATTGTCAAAACTAGTATCATCTGTTGCTGATAAGTATCCCATAAATCCACCAGCAAATGTGTCACCCGCACCTGTTGGATCGAAGACATCCTCTAGAGGCAATGCCGGAGCAAAAAACACTTTTTCACCGTGAAACAACAACGCACCATGTTCTCCCTTTTTAATGATCAGGTATTTCGGTCCCATTTCACGAATGACTTTCGCTGCCTTCACAAGTGAATATTCTTTCGATAACTGGCGTGCTTCCTCGTCGTTTATGATCAACACGTCAACCATCGACATCGTTTTCTTCAGCTCATCCAACGCGATATCCATCCAGAAATTCATCGTGTCCATTGCGATCAACTTTGGACGCTTAGTCAACCGCTCAATTACTTGCCGTTGTACCTGAGGACTTAAATTCCCCAACATAACGTATTCAGTTCCCTGGTAACTTTCAGGAATGATCGGGTCAAAATGTTCGAGTACATTGAGTTCAGTTACCAATGTATCCCGTGAATTCATATCGTTGTGGTACTTACCGGACCAGAAAAATGTTTTTTCGCCTTGTTTGATCTGCAATCCTTCCGTATTTACACCTTTGGATCGAAGCGTTTCAATCATTTCTGATGGAAAATCCTCTCCAACTACGGCCACTAAACGCTGATCTTTAACATAAAAAGAAGAGGAAAGCGCAATGAATGTTCCTGCTCCACCAACAATTTTATCTGTCTTACCGAAAGGTGTTTCAATGGCATCAAAGGCCACACTTCCGACTGTAAGTAAACTCATATCTTCATTTTTGAACTGCAAAGATAATAGAATTGAAAGGAATCTTCTTGAAACATGTTTAAGTGTTCAAATCGCTCTCGCTCTCACTAACTTCGTTGCTGCTTCGCGGTCTCACTCTGTTTTTCCAGCAGGATTATGCTTCGCATGGACCTTCGTTACAACGTGCGGTGGATCAACGCACCCTTCACTTCATTCAGTAACGTATTTATTCAATATTCTCTCTCGCT
>JBILNH010000250.1:0-2520 GCA_044375095.1 Crocinitomicaceae bacterium | reverse complement strand
AACGACTCAAGGACCATCAACGTATGCATGGGATTTTGGTGACAATGGTTCGTCAATTTTAATGAACCCAACACACACCTATTCAGTTTACGGCAACTACACCGTGAGTCTCGCGGTGACGAACCAATACAACTGCACCCTAACCGGTCAAAACCAGGTAGAGGTATTTGCCACGCCAATTCCGAGTTTTGATTTGGGTCCGTATTGCAAAGGAACCTACGTGGAAATGACGAATACGTCGACTATTGCGAACGGATCAATCGCACAAACGAGTTGGGTAATCAACGCAACAGATACTGTTAATGGCAATCCGGGATTCTACCTGATTGATAATTTGGGACAACAGCAAATTGAGGTCATTTCAACCTCCAATGATGGCTGTTCGGCAAGTACATTTGAATTCATTGAAGTGGAAGATTCATTGAACGTTTCCTTTACCGTAGGAACAGGAATAGCAGCGGTAGGGGAGCCCTTCCCGTTTACAAATACAACTACGGGAACCAATCTGGCGTTATGGAATTTTGGGGATCAGACGTTCTCATCTGTATTTTCGCCTGTACACACATATGGAGAAGCCTATACAGACAGTGTAGTAGAAGTCTACCTGATTGGCTTAAACGCAGCAGGTTGTGTGGATACAGCTTATCAGAATGTGACTGTTCGTCCGGCAGAATTGGATCTGGCGATTGAAACCCTTTTCCTTCAGGAGAACGGTACGTTTGATTTCCTTGGGGTGAAAATGAAGAATGAAGGAACGGTAAGTGTCAAGAAAGTGGAATTTGATGTCTTTAGTGACAAAGGACCCTTGTTTCAAGAAACCTGGACAGGGAATTTACTTCCAACCAAGGATAGTATTTATGTCTTCCTTTCCCAACCATCACTGAACTTTTCAACGGAAGATGATAAACAAGCCTATGTCTGTGTTAAAAGTATAGCCTACGATTGGCAAAACGAAGCAGAAACCATTTTGGATAACAATGACCGTTGCCTCAACCTCGAAGGCGATGGCGTTATTTTAACGACGATAGCACCAAATCCCGCGAGTACAGAAGTAGGATTTCAACTATTAGTTACGAAGTCGTCCACTATTTCAGCTGAATTGATTGACATGAACGGTAAAATGGCGAAGATTTTAATTCCATCCACAACTGTAGAACCGGGAATAGTGAATATTAATGCGGATATCCGTCAGTTAGAAAACGGTGTTTATTTCTTAAAATTCACTTCGAACGGATCAACCACCACCCAGCGCTTGGTTATACTTCAGTAGGCTTTAGGCTATAAGCTTCCTTATTATTAAGCGAGCTTAACGAAGTTATTTTCAAGTTTTACATTAAAATTGATTTCGGCTTTTAGCGCTTTGAATACTTTTAAAATGGTATCAATAGTCGCACTGTTCGCACTACTTTCGAGTTTTGATATTTGAGCTTTCTGAACGCCAACAAGTCGACCAAGTTCTTCTTGTGTCAAGTTTCTTTCCTGTCTAGCCGTTTTAATCATCTTTCCCAACACGTCCATACGAAGTTCGTATTCGTATGCGTCACGTTCTTGAGTCCCAACTTTACCAATATACTTGTCTTTCATTTCGGCAAGCGAGTAAGTCTTTAATGTTTTAGTTGCCATATGATTATTCTTTTTGTTTGGTATTGAAATACTTATCTTTTAGTCTTACTGCCCGGTCAATTTCGTTAGACGGAACTTTGTCAACTTTCTTAATAAAACCGTGGGTCGCGAGAACCAACGTTTCTTTGTTATCAGTCTTGTCCCAAAATGCAAGAAGTCGAATTTGAATTCCTGCGTATTTTGTCCGAAACTCCCAAATGTCTTTTTGCAGTTTCTTAAAAAGTCTTGGGTCATTAGTCTGCTCAGCTAGGTCAATAGTATAGAAGATTTTTTGGATTGTCTTGCTGTCAAGTGTTGAAATGAACTCGTTTGCTTCTTCCAAAAATTTAGTCTCAAAATACCTCATTAAGTTGCTTAGTTGTACTTACAAAGATAGTAAAAGTTTCTAAAAATAGAAACAATCAGTTGCTATTACTTTAAAGGTAGTCGTTTTTCAGGTTTGCATTTATCCATAATGAGTTAGGATAGTGCAGTATTTCTTATGATTGCGTGCTATCAAGCGCGTTTAGCTTTTAACTAAAAACTAAGTAGAATTACATACTCCTACTAACCAATTCCTTGTAAATAATCGTCCGTCCACAGGAAAAGAATAGTTGCACTAATGAATCATCATTACCTTCGTGAGGTCAGTTTATCTCAAAGTAGTCTGGCATTCATAAGTAGTGGTGGTTAGGTAATAAAAAGCGCGATCGAGACCTTTCGATTGCGCTTTTTTTTTATCCGACACATCCCTAGATAAATCCAGCATCTAGCATCTAGCATCTCATTTCTAGAATCTAGTATCTAGCCTCTCTACGTACAACTACGTACCCCACTTAGAACTACTACGTACCTCCTCCTGGCATAGTCTACGTAATTTGATTTCGTGCTGGTAAAAATGATTGGTCACGCTGTGTA
>JBILNH010000009.1:0-33189 GCA_044375095.1 Crocinitomicaceae bacterium | reverse complement strand
ACAATCACCCGAATCGTTTTCGAATTATTCTTGGAGCCAGGTCTGCTGTTTTCTTACCGTTCCAAGATCTAGGCTTAATCATCGTAGATGAAGAACACGAATCCAGTTTCAAGCAGTACGATCCTTCACCACGATACAATGCGCGTGATGCTGCCATCGTGCTGGCCCATTTGCACAAAGCAAAAGTATTGCTTGGTTCAGCAACTCCATCAATCGAAACCTTCTACAATGCAAAACAAGGAAAATACGGTTTCGTAGAACTTACGGATCGTTACGGAAATATTCAACTTCCTGAAATCAATTGTGCCAATCTCCAAAAGGAACGCAAACAAAAAAGCATGCAATCGCATTTTAGCTCCTTATTGATTGACGAAATGCGTTCGGCACTCAACAATAAAGAGCAAATCATACTCTTTCAAAACCGAAGAGGTTACACACCACTTTGGAGCTGCGAAGTCTGCAACTGGACTCCCAAGTGCAAGAACTGCGACGTATCCCTTACCTATCACAAGCAATCGAACGTACTCAAATGCCATTATTGCAGTTACGTTGTTCCCCCAATTGGAACTTGCTCAGCGTGCGGTTCGAATCGCTTGAAAATGATCGGATTTGGAACGGAAAAAATAGAAGACGATTTGGCGTTGATTTTTCCAGACATACGCATTCAACGACTGGACTTAGATACCACACGTTCTAAAAACGCTTATGAGGAACTATTAACCGCATTTGATCAGCGAAAAATTGATGTGTTGATTGGAACTCAAATGGTCAGTAAAGGCTTAGACTTTGATAATGTTAGTCTTGTCGGTGTGATGGATGCGGATATGATGCTCAACCGACCGGATTTCAGAGCTTTTGAGCGATCTTACCAATTGATGTCACAGGTTGCAGGTAGAGCAGGTAGAAAATCAAAACGTGGAAAAGTCATCATCCAAACTGGAGATCCGGATCATTGGGTTATTCAGCATGTGATGTACCATGATTATTTCGGTTTCTATTCCAATGAGATTAAAGAAAGGGAACGTTTCTTTTACCCACCGTTCTTTAAACTGATTGAATTTACCTTAAAACACAAAGATGAGCACCTTGTGGACCAAGCAGCTTTTCAATTTAGCCAACAATTAAGAGAGGTATTCAAAGAAAGAGTTATCGGACCCGAATTCCCATTGATTCGAAAAATTCAGAACAATTACTTGAAAAGCATCAAGCTGAAAATTGAAAAAGACGCTCCGGATAAAAAAGTAAAGGAACGACTGAATCAGCTAATTGATAGCTTTTACAGCGTTCCTTCACACAAATCTATCCGATTGGTCATTGATGTCGATCCGTCTTAGCCCAAATAAGACTTTAACATGCGACTTCGCGACGTATGTTTTAACCGGCGAATGGCTTTTTCTTTAATTTGACGCACACGTTCCCGCGTTAAGTCGAATCGCTCACCAATTTCCTCAAGTGTTAATGGATGTTTGCCATTCAACCCGTAATACAAGCGGATCACATCACCCTCTCTTGGTGTTAATGTGGATAACGATCGTTCAATATCTTTTCGAAGCGACTCCACAACCAACTCCTTTTCTGGACCTGGAAGCGAATCATTCAACAATACATCATACATACTCGAACTTGATTCATCTCCCTCAATTAAAGGAGCATCCATCGAAATGTGTCTTCCATTATTGGCCAATGATTGCTTTACTTCTTCTGGTGAACATTCTAAAAGCTCGGCCAGTTCATCAGCAGAAGGTGGACGCTCCAATTTCTGTTCTAATTCAGAAAATGCGCGATTTATCTTATTGATTGTTCCAATTTTATTTAACGGTAAACGAACAATTCGAGCCTGTTCTGCCAACGCCTGCAAAATAGATTGACGAATCCACCAAACGGCATACGAAATGAATTTGAATCCACGCGTTTCATCAAAGCGTTCTGCAGCTTTAATCAACCCTAAATTTCCTTCGTTAATCAAATCTGGCAACGACAACCCTTGATTTTGATACTGCTTCGAAACAGAGACCACAAAACGAAGATTGGCTTTTGTAAGTCGTTCCAACGCTGCGCGATCACCTGCCTTGATTCGTTTGGCCAGCTCTACCTCTTCATCTGCGGTGATCAGTTCTACCCGACCGATTTCTTGTAAATACTTGTCAAGCGATGCTGTTTCACGATTCGTAACTTGTTTGGTAATCTTCAGTTGTCTCATATTGGTCGTATTTTATGTATTAAGGTTTGATTAATTTACTTATTGAAACGCGAACAAGCGAACGAATGGTACAGATTTTCAACGAAAATGAATATTCTGTCTGTCTGATTGAACATTTTGTACTTTTCCGAAAGTAATCAGAATAACACGATCGAATCGTTACCTTTGTCTTATGAATGTATTAATGGTTTGTTTAGGCAATATTTGTCGTTCTCCTATGGCAGACGGGCTTTTACGAATGAAATTTAAACAGCACGGCATTGAAGGCACGGTCGATTCAGCGGGAACAGCGAATTACCATATCGGAAAAGCACCTGATCACCGCATGCGCGCCACAGCCAAGAGCTTAGGATGTCCAATTGATGAGCTGCGTGCGCGTCAATTCAAGGTCAATGATTTCGATCAATTTGACCTTATTTACGCAATGGACAATTCGAATCGGGATAACATGCTACAATTAGCGCGAAATGACGAAGACATGAAAAAAGTCCGCCTAATTCTCGATGAACTTCCTGGAAATGAAGGGAAAGCCGTTCCAGATCCGTACTATGAAACATCAGCTGATTTCGTTCATGTTTTTCACTTGCTTGACCGCGCTACTGATCAAATTATAACCAATATTAAACACCATGACAACAGGTAAACTTTACCTTATCCCAAATACGCTTGGAGGCGAAACACTTCAACCAATTATCCCTTCAGAGGTCATTTCATTGACGATTGAATTGCGTCATTTCGTGGTGGAAGACGTAAAATCAGCGCGTCGATTATTACGCAAGATGGATCGCAGTTTTCCAATTGATGAGTGTCAGTTCATTGAGTTGAGAAAAGGCAACCGGTCGCATATCGACAAAGCGATTCGTTTTATACAGGCTGGATTTAATTTGGGTATTATTTCAGAAGCTGGATGCGCCGGAATTGCGGACCCGGGTGGAGATGTAGTTGCGGCAGCTCATGCGGAGGGAATTCACGTTCATCCGTTAGTTGGACCTTCATCCATCTTATTAGCATTGATTGGCAGTGGGTTTTCTGGTCAGACCTTTACGTTTCATGGGTATTTACCGAAAGAAATAAAAGACCGTGTACGTCGATTGAAGGATTTTGAAGCCGATACGCGAAGAACAGGGTATACGCACATTTTCATGGATACCCCATTCCGTAACATGCATGTGTTAGACGATTTATTAAATGAATTAGCAGATCACACGCAATTGTGCATTGCATCGAACCTTACGCTTTTAGATGAATCTGTAAGAACGATGTCTGTGAAAGACTGGCGCGAAAATGCGTACGATTTGGCGAAAATTCCAGCGTTGTTTTTGATTGGGAGAAGTCAAAACAGCTAATTAATCCTACTTAATCCCGCGTTGTTTTTTGATCGCTTCGTAAGCTTCTTGTATTTTTTGGAATTTCTCTTTCGCACCTTTCTGGAATTCTTCACCCATGCTTGCTACTTTATCGGGATGAAATTTAATGGCCATTTGTCGGTACGCTTTTTTGATCTCGTCGTCAGTAGCTGTTGACTCGACACCAAGGACTTTGTAATCTGAATCGGTATTGCGGTAAAACATGTTTTTAACGCTTTCGAATTCCATTCTTGGTAAACCCAATAAATCCGAGATAGACTGAATCGTAACCATTTCCGATTCTGCCACATGACCGTCTGCTTTGGCAATTCCAAAGAGGTAGTGGATCAATTGAATGCGCACTTCTGGCTGCAAACGGGTTCGAATATCCTGACAAATTTGTTGGAGCGGAATGGAACCTGAATCTAAAAATTGCTTTAAAACCTGAAGGTGCCGTTGATTGAATTGATTGCCAAATTGCTGGCGAAAAAATGCCTTGACGTAATCCAGCTCTCCTTTGGTTACCTTCCCATCGGCTGTCATTACTGCTGCAGAAAGCGCCATCAGCATCGTTGGAACGTCATGCGTACTCGCACGCTGTTGATACATTTGAAACAACTCTTCTGGAGAAAATGTGCGACCTTCAGCTTTCGCCTTTCGTTTCATCTGCGTCATCACACGCTGGTAATTATCTACGAATGACCCAATAATGAATCCCAAGAATCCACCAAAAAAACTTCTTCCAAAAACAAAGTATCCTGCGATACCAAAAATCCATTTATACAAAGCGTACGTATTAAAAAACAAAAAGGAGCACCGAAGTGCCCCTCAAAATTACATATTTCTTGTTAGTCAATCTGTTCAATGTTGCGTTCAATGAAATCATTAAGTGCTTCTCCTTTTAACATGCCTTGTGCCAATAACGCTAAATCAGTTAATTGCTTTACTGTACCTTTTCGGTCTTCATCGTTTTTTTCTAGTAGCGCGCCAATTTTTGGGTGATTCGCATTGACAACCATATTGTATGTTTCAGGAAATGCACCAAAGAACCCGGCACCACCAACTTTTTGTTGCTCCATCATTCGGCGAATGAATTCAGGCTGGGTGATGATTATTGGCGCCTCATCCTCGCTCATGCTTTCGAATTTAACCTGGTATTTTTCCTTATTTACCACCGATTCAAAAACGGGTTGTAACGATTCCTCTTGTTCTTTTGAAAGTTTGGAAGGTAACTCCTCCGTCTTTTGTATCAGTTTGTCCAATGAATCGGCATCAACTCGAGCAAATTGGATATTCTCGATTGACTGTTCCATTTTCGCTATCCAATGAGGTGTTAACGGACCTTCCAAATGAAGTACATCGTAACCGCGATCATTGGCTTTCTTTACAAAAGCGAACTGTTCATCTGCATTGTGGGTGTATAAAAAGACCGTTTTCCCATCTTTATTGGTTTGAATGGGTCCAACTTTTTCTTTGTATTCATCCAATGTATAGCACTCCCCAGCGGTTGACTTAATCAATGAAAAACCTTTTGCTTTTTCTGCAAACTTCTCTTCGCTTAGTGTTCCATATTGAACGAATACTTGAAGATCGTCCCACTTTTCCTCAAAATCTTTGCGGTCTTTTTTGAACATTTCCGCCAATTTATCCGCTACCTTTTTAGTGATGTGAGCAGATATTTTCTTCACATTCCCATCGCTTTGCAAGTACGAACGTGAAACATTCAACGGAATATCAGGTGAGTCGATGACACCGTGCAGTAACGTAAGGAATTCAGGAACGATTTCAGCTACACTATCCGTAATAAACACCTGGTTAGAATACAAGTTGATTTTATTCCGTTGTACCTCCACATTTTCTTTAATCCGCGGGAAATATAAAATCCCTGTCAGGTTAAATGGATAATCGACATTCAAATGAATATGAAACAATGGATTTTCAAACGACATAGGATAAAGTTCCCGATAGAACTGATCGTAGTTATCGTCTGTTAAATCCACAGGCGCTTTTGTCCAAGCTGGCTCAGGATTATTTACCTGATTTGGTACTTCAATCGCAACGCGCTTAATCTTATCATTCTCATCTTTCTCACCTTCAGGAGAATCAATGTATTCAGTTTTTGTTCCAAAAAATACCGGAATTGGTAAGAACTTACAATACTTGTTAAGAATGTCTTGAATGCGCGATTTTTCAAGGAACTCTGTCGCGTCCTCAGCAATATAAAGCACGATATCTGTTCCACGATCAGCCTTTTCAATGGCTTCAATTGTAAATTCAGGAGATCCGTTGCTTTCCCATTGAACAGCATCAGATCCATCGTGGCGGGATAACGTTCTAATCTGTACTTTTTCGGCCACCATAAATGCCGAGTAAAATCCAAGTCCAAAATGTCCGATAATCTGCTCTGCCCCTTCTTTTCCCTCATACTGTTGAACGAATTCCTCAGCGCCAGAAAAAGCAATCTGATTGATGTACTTATCGATTTCATCGGCAGTCATTCCAATTCCACGGTCGCGAATGGTTAAAGTCTTATCTTCTTTATTGAGGATAACTTCTACCTTCAATTCGCCCAATTCACCCTTGTATTCACCAGTCGAAGCAAGCACTTTCAATTTTTGTGTCGCATCAACGGCATTCGAAACCAACTCTCGTAAAAAGATCTCGTGATCGGAATACAAGAATTTTTTAATGATCGGAAAGATATTCTCCGTCTGTACGTTAATTTGTCCACTTTTAATCATAGTTCATATCCTTAAAATTCGAAAGCCAATTTTTCAATATTTATGCCAGTAGGAATTGGCTGACAATCTGTCATTATTCAATGCAGTCAGCGACTATTTCCACCTAAAAAAGCTATACTTGCAAAAATTTTTCACTGTGACGGTCGGTCTTATTATAACATTACTCGCTATTCTAATACTCTTAACGTATTTACCGATCTATAAAAAGGAAGATCTTCATCCTATTATTCTTCCAGGTGCATTTCTGCTCAAGTTTTTTACTGGAATTTTAGTCATCTGGATCCACGAACATGTGTACCGAATGGATGACTTTAGTCACGATGGTCAACGTTTTCTTAGGGAAGGAGAGTATTTGTACAATGTATTCTCCGTTTCAGCAACCGATTATTTCAAGTTATTGACTGGAATTGGTGAAACCCCACAATTAATTCAGAAATACTTACACATGACAAATTACTGGTCAGCTGGTGATTTAACTCTTATCAACGACTCCAAAAATGTCATTCGTCTTCACAGTCTAATCCATTTCTTTTCAGGAGGCAATCGATTGATTCATGTTTCGGTATTTTGCTTTTTCTCTCTTATTGGATTAATCGCCTTACATAAATCATTCGCGCGATTCATCAATATGAAAAAGTGGCATTCTTTTATTCTTTTACTTATTGTGCCGAGCACTATTTTCTGGTCATCAAGTATGATGAAAGAACCGTTTTTATTCCTAGGAATAGGCTTGTTTTGTTTCAGTCTTCTTGGAAAAACGTCACGTACAATGCGAATAATTAGCATCCTAACATCCTTGATTTTATTGATTGGATTCAAACCCTACGTACTTGTTTGTTTTTTAGCAACATTGCTTTTTATTGCGTGGTACAACACAAACAAACAGCGACTTGCTAGTTCATTTTTTTCTTTCGTTTTACTTATTGGAATAGCTGCCTACCTTTTGCCGAACATGCGTTCTGCGGTTGTGCACCATTTAACCCGTAAACAGTTTGATTTCATAAACGTTGGACAAGGTGGGTTACATGTTCAAGCAGATTCAACCTTTTATTATTTCCAACCCCATCAATACAACTATCTTCGAATAACTGGGAATACAGCTCAACTCATCCAACCAACTGAAGCACTTTATTACCGTGTTGGATCAAAAGAATCTCCGGAAAAAGTTTTTTTATCCCCTTCTGAAGAAAAATGGCCCATCGTTTATTTCAAACCAGGATGTGAAAGTTACATTGAAATCACGCGCATAGATGAGTCAGCTGTCCAACTCATTAAAAACATTCCGGAGGCACTATTCAATACCTTCTTGAGACCATTGCCATGGGACAATGGCAGTGAACTTAAGTATTTAGCAATGTTCGAAGTTTGGTTAATTATTGGATTGATTATTTTTACCCTATTCAACAAACGGGCACTCAAGCCAAACGAAAAACCTATCGCGGTTGGATTGGTATTTTTCGCGCTGTCACTTTTTGTACTAATTGGTTGGACAACCCCTGTAATTGGTGCAATTGCTCGTTACCGATTTCCGGCTCAATTAGCTGTAATCATCTGCTGTTTACTTTTTATTGATACGTCAAAATGGAAAAAAAATATGTGGTAATTACCGGAGCAACTTCCGGATTCGGAGAGGCGTGTGCTGAATTGTTTGCGTCGAAAGGTTGGAATCTAATACTCACTGGGAGGAGGAAAGACCGACTCGAACGGTTGAAGGATAAATTAAGTCAATTGTTCCATGTTGAAATTATCATTAGTTGTTTTGATGTGCGTGATGAAATGCAAGTGAATCAGGCAATTGACGTGCTTTCAGAAGAAGTCAAACAGCACATTTATTTGTTGATCAACAATGCTGGCTTGGCTGTCGGAAGGGGACCTATTCATGACGGTTTAACGGATGACTGGAACAGGATGATCGACACCAACGTCAAAGGATTATTGTATGTGTCAAGAGCAGTTGCTCCTATTTTGATTCATAATGGCTCCGGTCATATTGTAAATATCGGAAGTATTGCAGGCAAAGAAGTGTATCCTGGGGGAAATGTCTATTGCGCAAGTAAACATGCCGTTGATGCCTTGTCTAAAGCCATGCGTATTGACCTTATATCCAAAAACATAAAGGTTACGAATATTGCACCGGGTGCAGCAGAAACGGAATTCTCATTGGTTCGATTCAAAGGAGATGAGCAAACGGCCAAAGATGTATACAACGGATTTGACCCACTAGTTGCTTCAGATATAGCTGAAACCATCTATTTCGTTGTCACCCGACCTGCGCATGTGAACATCAATGACTTGACGATTATGCCAACAGCTCAGGCCAGCTCAACTGTTTTTCACAAGGACTGATCGCCTATTTTCTTTTCGGTTTCGGCGAGAACATACTGAACTGAAGTGTAAAATTCGTTACTCAGCAGCTTGATTTCTGGAAAGGTCATCCAAATGACTTCTTCAATTCCTTCTTCCGTTTGTGGTTGACCTTTGTCTGTTCCGTGGTAATCAAACAAATACCAATCCGTTTGCTTGAGTACGGGGTGATTCATGTAAAAATAGGTGTGGTAAGTGGTACAAATAAAATATCTACGAATCAGTGGGGAAATACCACATTCTTCGCGAATTTCACGTTCAGCTGCTATTTCTGGTCTTTCATTCAAATCGAGGTGACCTTTAGGCAAATCCAACATGCCAAAACGCCTAATTAATAAAAATTCTTGATCTTTTTGAACAGCGCCACCTGCGGCATGAACAAATTGATGATTTCTAAAAAGGCGCTCCCATTCTTTCCGAGGATCCTGACAATGAATATAAAAACAGGCGTTCGAATCAAGGTTGATTAAATATTCCGTTAAATCCGCTTCAATGGACAAAACAAACCTTGCATCGATACCTGGCAGATTTAAGTCAATATTCTGCGAATTGACGAATTCTACTGCTCGATTTTCAATAAAAACTTTATACATTTGCCAAATGATATTGAATAACGACAAGGCACTAAAAGTAGCAGAATTTTTATTACAAATTAAAGCCGTTAAGTTACAACCAAACCAACCTTTTACATGGGCATCAGGATGGAAATCACCTATATATTGTGACAATCGAATCACGCTTTCATTTCCCAATATTCGTACATTCATTAGACAAGCTTATTCCGAGGCTGTTCTCGAATACTTCGGGAAACCGGATGTCATAGCAGGAGTTGCCACTGGAGGTATCGCTCAAGGAGCACTCGTTGCGCAGGAATTAGGCTTGCCTTTTATTTACATTCGCAGTTCGGCTAAAGATCATGGAATGGGTAATCAAATTGAAGGTTACTACGAAAAAGGTCAAAAGGTGGTTGTTATTGAGGATTTAATTTCGACGGGTGGAAGCAGTCTTAAAGCCATTGAAGCATTGAAATCTGAAGGGATGGATGTAAAAGGACTTATTGCGATTTTTTCCTATGGATTCCATGTAGCAGATGAAAACTTCACGAATTCTGCATGCCCCTACGTGACATTGACAAATTACGATTTCCTGATCGAAAGTGCGCTTGAGAAGAATTACATCACCGAAAAAGATTTGGATTCCCTCAGGGAATGGAAAGAAAAGCCGGATAGCTGGAAACAAGATAAATGATCATTGAAAGCAAACATGTAACAGTTTCAGCTCGTCCTGAACGCGTGACATCTTTTTTAAAGGATGCTCAAAACTTAATACACTTATTGCCTCAGGATCAAATCAGTGATTGGCATGCAACCTCCGAAATGTGTTCGTTTAAAGTACAAGGAGGTGTTATTATTTCATTGGTTCAATTAGGATCTGAAGATACAAGTAAAGTGTTTTTGTCATCAGGAGAGAAATCACCGTTTCCTTTTAAATTAACCGTACATCTCACACCCGAAGGTGAAAATACAGCAGGATTCCTTGTTTTCGATGGCGAAGTAAATGTCTTTTTAAAAATGATGGTTGAAAAACCTTTGACAGCTTTGTTTAATATGATGAGTGAAAACCTCAACCTCTATTTCACCAACAATAAGTGATTTCTTTCAAGTCGAAAACATACTTTTGATCATCAGAAGTAAGCATCAGCCTACCCCACTCATCTACACCGTCAATTCTCCCTTCAATTGATCTGTCGCCGATAAGAAAGTTTCTCCATTGTTTGAAACCGAGTAAATGATTCAAATACGCTTGATGTATGTCATCTTTGCCATTATCATTTAGCTTACTCCACCAATAATTCAAATGAATCAGTAACTCATTGAGCACAGTTCGAACAGCAAAGGTTTCTTTCAACTGATGGAACATACTCGTTGCGCGCATTCCGCTAAATTCCGTTTGGTTAACATTCAATCCAATGCCGATGATTACATCTTTAATTAAACTCCCACTTATTGAACTTTCAATGAGTATACCTGCTATTTTTTCCTCTCCTACAAAAACATCATTCGGCCACTTAACTGAAGAAGAAATGCCAAATTTTCCTAAAAGATCCTTTATCGCTAAGGCAGTTAACTGGTTCAATACGAATTGTTCGTTAACTGACATATTGACGTGCCGTAGAACGACTGAAAAAAGGAGGTTTTCACCAGGTTTTGCGTCCCAAATTGAACCGCGCTGACCTTTTCCGGAGGTTTGCACATCTGCCATAATTACCGCTCCCGATGACACCACCCCTTCCTTAATAAGCTTGGCAGCATAGTTGTTAGTGGAATCAACAGAAGTTAAATGAGTAAGTGATGTTCCTAAATGCATAAACTTTCGGGCTGTGCAGATGTTAATCTAAAGATCAAAATTAAAATTTAACGTTAGATTTGTAAGAATAATTTCAATCAATGCAAAAGCGAAAAAAAGACGTAGATTCTACCAAATTATGCGATGCCATCGTAGAAGGCATGCAAGAAAATAAAGCAAAAGACATTGTCGTATTAGATTTAAGGGAAATTTCAAACTCAGTTTGTGACTATTTCGTTATTTGCAGTGGAGAATCTAGCACACAAGTAGACGGTATCAGTTCATCCGTTACACGTTTTACAAGAAAAGAACTTAAAGAAAAACCTTGGCATATCGAAGGAAAAACAAGCAGTGAATGGGTATTGTTGGATTATGTGAATGTGGTTGCTCACATTTTTTACAAAGACGCACGCCCATTCTATGACCTGGAGGATTTGTGGGCAGATGCAAAACGTACCGATATACCTAATTTGAATTAACAACATGACAGAAGGACAAAATAACAAAAAGAAAACACCATTTTCGATCTATTGGATTTACGCAATAATTGTGGTGGTTATTATTGGCTTCCAGCTATTTATGAGTTCATCTGGTGAGGTACCAGTGAAATACCAATCCACTTTCTTTGACTTAGCTGAACGCGGTTACATCGAAGACGCACGTCTCGTAAATAAAGTAAGGGTTGATTTTAAAGTGAGTAAAGATGGTCGTTATTACATCGTTAATTCCAAGGAATCTCAATACCAACCAATTAAAGATTACTTAAAGCAAGGTTCAAGTGTGAAAAATGGAGATCCTATTTTTGAGTTGAACATTATAGACGCCGGAAACTTTGAATCTCAAGTCAACGAGTTAAATAAAACGATCAAGGCTGAAAACAAAGAGCGATTAGCGAAAAAACTCGAACCGATGCGTACGATAGAACTTATCGATGTGGAGGAAATTAATTACATAGGAAACATATTAAGCTTCATTCTTCCAATCATTATTCTAGTCGTTCTGTGGATGTTCATCATGCGCCGAATGAGCGGAGGAGGCGGTGGTGGTGCCGGTGGACAAATTTTTAACATCGGTAAGTCAAGAGCACAAGTTTACGAAAAAGGGAAAACTACCAATGTTACGTTTAAAGACGTCGCTGGTTTAGAGGGAGCGAAAGAAGAAATCGTCGAAATTGTAGAGTTTCTCAAAAACCCAAAAAAATATACCGAATTAGGTGCGAAAATTCCAAAAGGAGCGCTACTTGTTGGTCCTCCGGGAACGGGTAAAACGTTACTGGCCAAGGCTGTAGCCGGGGAAGCAAAAGTGCCTTTCTTCTCTCTTTCTGGATCTGATTTCGTAGAGATGTTTGTGGGCGTGGGTGCATCACGTGTGCGAGATTTATTCAAACAAGCCAAAGAAAAAGCACCTTCTATTATCTTCATTGACGAAATCGATGCTATTGGTAGAGCGCGTGGTAAAAACAACAGTTTTGGGTCAAATGACGAACGTGAAAACACATTGAACCAGTTACTTACTGAAATGGATGGTTTTGGAACAAACTCGGGAGTCATCATTCTTGCTGCCACAAACCGTGCAGATGTGTTAGATAGTGCGTTGATGCGTGCCGGACGATTTGATCGCCAGATTTACGTTGATATGCCAGACATCAATGAGCGAAAAGAGATATTCAAAGTTCACTTGAAACCAATTAAGCTTGAACCAGGAATTGATATCGATTTTCTTGCCAAACAAACACCAGGATTTTCGGGTGCAGACATTGCCAATTTATGTAATGAAGCGGCTTTAATTGCAGCGCGACACGAGAAAAAATTTGTTCAGAAACAAGACTTCCTCGATGCCGTAGATCGCATTGTGGGTGGATTGGAAAAAAAGAATAAAATCATTACTAAAGAAGAAAAGAAAGCCATTGCTTATCACGAAGCAGGTCACGCTACGATTTCTTGGTTATTGGAATATGCCCACCCACTGGTCAAAGTGACTATTGTACCGCGAGGTCAGTCACTTGGAGCAGCTTGGTATTTACCTGAAGAACGAAGCATTACTACAACAGAGCAAATTTTGGATGAAATGTGTTCCGCTTTAGGAGGTCGCGCAGCAGAGCAATTGATTTTTGGAAAGATTAGTACGGGAGCCTTGAGTGATTTAGAAAAGGTGACGAAACAAGCCTATGCAATGGTTTCCATTTACGGACTGAATGAACGCATCGGGAACATTTCGTTTTATGACCGTCAAGGTCGTGATACATTTACAAAACCTTATTCTGATCAAACTGCGAGAATAATTGATGAAGAAGTAAGCAAACTGATCGAATCACAATACCAACGGGCGTTAAAGATCCTAACTGAAAATAAGGAAAAACTTTCCATGCTTGCAGACAAATTGTTAACGTCTGAAGTTATTTTTAAGGAAGATCTTGTTGAAATTTTTGGAAAACGACAATGGGAAAGTGAGGAGGAAACACCATTATTGGCAGAGACTGAAAACGAGGCTTCAACTGAAGAAACAACTTCAGAAGAAATTGTCAATGAAACGACAGATACAACAAATGAAGCAACTGAAGATAAAACTGATGGAATTGATGAATCAACTGATGAATCGTCTTCAGAAAATTCAACCAAATCAGAAGACAACTAGTTGGGTAGTCATTGAATCGTTCAATGATCCAATATCCGCATCGCTTTGTGAATTCCAGCTTGAAAAGGCTGGAATTCCTTTTGTTACCTTGAATCAACGTGACTCGAGTTACTTGTCTTTCGGTCAGATTCATGTACATGTTCAAGCTAACGAACTAGAAGTAGCCCGAAAAGTATTAACTTCGCAGCATGAGTAACCTCGTTCAGCGAGCTATAACCGGTGCACTTTTCGCATTTGTCGTTTTAGGTTCCATATTCTGGGACCCCTACGCTCAGGCACTTGTTTTCTCGGTGATCATGGTAATTGGACTATTGGAATTTTACAATATGTTCAACAAACACGAAATCGTTCGTGTCAGCAAAGAAATTGGATTATTTATTGGGATTTTCATCTTTTCATTACTTGTTGGTGTAAGTTTCGAATGGTTACCTATCATATCTATTCTATTCATCTTTCCGCTGTTTTTTACGCTCATTCTTGCAGAAATGTGGCGACAAAAAAGGTATCCCGTTCTGAATATTTCGGTTATGGTTTTTGGCATTATTTACATTGTCATCCCTTTCTTTCTAACCATTGACCTGAATTTACGAAACACGAGCTTCTTACCTTCGATTGTCGGTATGTACATATTAATTTGGACTAATGACAGTTTCGCCTACCTTACAGGTAAGTATTTTGGTAAGCGAAAGTTGTTTGAACGCATTTCACCAAAAAAAACCTGGGAAGGTACGATTGGAGGCGTTGTGTTTACCCTTCTTTTTGGATACATCATTGGTACTTGGATCAATGAAGGCGAAGTAGTTTTCTGGATCGTTTCTGCCATAATCATTGCGCCATGTGCTATTTTTGGCGACTTGTTGGAATCGTTATTCAAACGCAGCCTGAATATTAAAGACACTGGGAAGATACTACCTGGTCATGGAGGTATACTCGATCGTTTTGACGCTACACTCTTTGCTACACCTTTCTTTTACTGCTGGGCCATGTTTTACGCCTATTTTTAATAAACTATGAAATTACACCGCGAAGGATACTTGATTATAACAACAGGATTAACCATTCTAGCGCTATTGGAATGGGGATTCTATTATTTGTATACACTTACGGGTATACTTTGGCTATTTGCCATGTTATCGGCTCTTGTGTTAACGGTAGCCTACTTAATCGTTCAATTTTTTCGCATTCCGAATAGAACGTGTGTATTTGAACCTAACGACATCATGTGTCCGGCCGATGGAAAAGTTGTCGTTATTGAAGAAGTCGAGGAAACAGAATACTTTAATGATCGCCGCATTCAAGTATCGATTTTCATGTCCCCATTAAACGTGCATGCGAACTACAACCCTATTTCTGGGGTAGTAAAATATGTCAAGTACCACGCAGGGCTGTTTCTTGTAGCCTGGCATCCAAAGAGCAGCACAGACAACGAGCGAAGTACAATGGTTGTTGAACATCCAAGCGGTAAGGAAGTACTCTTTCGTCAAATTGCAGGAGCATTAGCCAGACGGATTTGTTACTATTTGCAGGAAGGGCAACAAGTCGCAACAGGAGATGAATTTGGATTCATCAAATTCGGATCTCGAATTGATGTCTTTTTACCAATTGGAACGCAAATAGATGTTAAAATTGGGGATGTGGTCAAAGCAAAATTGACCAAACTTGGCGAACTAAAGTAAAAATTCATTAATTTCATCCTATAAAAATTTGACGTCATGAAAAAAATATTTTTTGCTATTGCACTTTTCACGTTTGTAGGTTCAGTTGCTTCAACTGCTTATGCAGCTTCTAACGGAGTTTCAACTGAAATCAAAAAAGACGATAAGAAAAAGAAAAAGAAGAAAAAAGGAAGTGCTTGTGCAACTGAAGCGAAAAGCGGATGTGCAACAGGAGCTGCAGCTGGGAAATCTTGTTGCGCTGCTAAAAAGCAGTAATTAGTTCTTTAAAGAATTGAAAAAGGTCGCTAAAAGCGACCTTTTTTATTTTCTGTTACAACTGAATTCCAACAGGACAATGATCTGAACCCATGACTTCATTCAAAATGAATGCATCTTTTACCTGAGGTAAAAACTGTTCGGACACTAAAAAGTAATCAATCCGCCAGCCTATATTTTTACCACGTGCACCTGCACGGTAACTCCACCAGGTATATTTAACTTCCTCTCCATGAATGGCCCTGAATGTATCCACAAATCCATTCGATGTGTACGCATCCATCCCATCAATCTCCTCCTGCATGAATCCTGCAGCTTTATTGTAATTTTCTTTCGGCCGCGCTAAATCAATGGCTTTGTGCGCAACATTGAAATCACCACATACCACGACAGGCTTTTTTGCTTCTAATTGCTTCAAGTACGACAGAAAATGTTGATCCCAAGACTGTCTATAGCTCAATCTAGCCAATTCACTTCCAGAATTAGGTACATAAACAGTGACTAAGAAAAAAGAATCAAATTCAGCACAAGTTATTCTTCCTTCATTATCGTGTTCATCTACCCCCATGTAATACGTTACGGCAATTGGAAGCTGCTTGGTCAAAATAGCTGTTCCTGAATACCCTTTTCGTTCAGCCTCATTGGCAAAAACGTGGTAACCATCTATTGCCTTTACAGCTTCTTTTACCTGCTCAACCGTTGCTTTGGTCTCTTGGAGACAAATAACGTCCGCCCCAACAGTTCGCATGTCTTCAATAAATGATTTCTGGGTGATTGCGCGAATACCGTTTACGTTAAAGGAAATGAGCTTCATAGCTATTTAATTACTTGTAATTTACCCGTTTTTACTTGATTACCTGCATTATTGGTAATACTGTAAATAAAAGTGCCTTGAGAAAGATCACCAATTGTTAATTCATTAGCGCCGGCAAAAAGCACAACACTTTTCACTTTTCTTCCCGCTAAATCTGTTAAATCGAAATACAATTCCTCACTGAAACCATTGTTAATTGACAGAAGATCATTGACTGGATTTGGATAGACCAGTAATTTTTCGCTTTCTTCACTTGTCAACGAATTGGTTCCTTCTGCACTTTTAATTTCCACACAGAAATCTTCCGTTTCTCCGAATCCAAATGTAGCACACTCTGCAGGCAATGCAAGTTGACCTGGTCCAACATACGACATAACAACCCGCATTCTGTTGCTCCCTAGTAATGCAGTTGCCGGTACATTAAAAGAACCCGTATGCGCCCCATAACCAGGCGTGTTTTGAGCAACAACCAATTCGTTATTTTCGAAGTTCCCATTTTGATTATAGTCTATCCATGCGCGGAATTGGGTTTCATATGATTGCGTTTGATACCCTGGTAGGAAGTTGAAGGTGTAATCGGAATTTTGATTGAATTCAATTGTTCCTGCACTAATATGATGCGCATAACCATTATCGTCACCTGAAGTATGAACAAACGAGCCCACGGCAATTGATTGAATCCAATCTTTTTTCGTGCCTAAAATGCCTCGAACTAATTGTCCTGCATCTAATTGCGCCTTCAAAACAGCTCCATCACTATTGCTAATCATAGCAACTGGAATATTCACTGAAGCACCATTTGTACCTGCAGCCATGTCTATCGTACCTGATGTATTATTGAAAATAATAACACCAATCGCTCCAGCTAATTGAGCATTTAGCGCTTTTGCTCCAAACTCACAACTCCCGCGATAAACCACTGCAATTTTACCATTTACAGCAGCGCCATTAATCAATGGATTACAGCCCAATGAATCTCCAGCTGTACCGTCATCAACCAGCACCAACTCACCTGCTGCATATGTCGATTGGAGATTTGCACCCCATGTAGTTGGAGCTTGAAACGCAAAGTTTGATGTAATAGCTGTTGGTCGAGTTACTGTAAAGAGGCTTTGTGCCAGGTCATTCGATTCGGATTGACAATAAGTGTAATCAAGGCATGCGCCACAACCTTGTGTGGTAAAAGTAGCAACAACAGAAGTAGAACTCAATTCACCATCGCAATCCGCTCCTATGTAATATTCATAGGTTGTACATTCTGCTAAATTGGTAAAAGAATATGCATTTCCTTGAACCGTTTCTTGGGTCCATGTTGACGAACCAAGAGGTCGATAGTTTAAAAGGTAAGCTGTTGCTTCCGCATTTTGGTTCCAAGAAATATCAGCTGAGTTGCTTGTTAAATTGGCTAATGCGATTCCTGAAGGAGCCAAACAACTTGATAAATTGCAGGATAAACTCATTAAAGAATCCAATGTGTTTTTCGCATTCAACCGTCCACCTGTAATAAAGCGATTCGCCAATTGTGGTTTTTGATCGACACCTTCTAATAAGGCTTGTAGGACAAGATCCGCACCCATTTTAGGATCTGCTTTTACTAGGTTAATAAATGCTTCGCATGGAATGGCATAAGCCAAACCAACAACACCTGCCGTGAGCGGACATGCGAAAGAAGTTCCCGTTGTGGTTGTATAGCCATTGTTATTCGCTGTTGTTCGTACGTTAATGCCGGGCGCACCGAAATCAATTGTAGTTACACCATATCCACCTGCAGTGTTGTCGTTATGATCTGTTCTTCCTACACCAACCATGTAAGGACTTGAACACGCTGTTGGCATATCGCCGCTAACATCGACATTTAAGTTACTGTTTGTAGTTGCTCCAACATTGATGATACCGTAATGCCCGAGGGTATCGTAAAAATTACACCACAACGGGTAACTAGCCGGATTACCGTTATCTATTCCCCATGAAGCACTTGTGGCAACCACCAACGCACCTTCTGCTCCATTGGTGTTATTCCAACGCTGCCGTTGAACCAATGGATAAGTGTAAGATGAAATAACATTTGCTTGAGTTAAGCTTCCTACTGTCACTACCATCACTTTCAGTTCCCAATTTGCACCTACAACCCCTAAATTATTATCTCCAACAGCTGCAAACATACCTACGCAACTGGTGCCGTGCGAAGTATTACCGCTGTTTGTTCCATAACCAACATTTCCATTGTTACCTCCAGGATTCCATCCCATAACGTCATCAACATAACCATTGCCATCGTCATCAATACCATTACCAGCAATTTCATCAGGATTAATCCATCTGTTTGTGCGTAAGTCATCATGGTCTAAGTTGGCTGACTCAATAATACACACTACTATTTCATCACCAGTTGCTGTTGTACCCCCAGTAGTAATATCCCAAGCTAAGTCTGTATCGATATCTGCATCGGCAGTGCCACTTGTTTGTCCGGTGTTCACATGGTGCCATTGTTGCGAAAATTGTAAATCATTCGGAACAGTACTGCGCATTTCTACATAATAATTATAATCTGAAATAGTAATAGATGGATGGTCGTAAAGGACTTGTTGAACAGTAACCGCATCGAACAATGTGCTGTCGTATTTCACCAACCAAATGCGCATAGGTGCCGATAATTCCTCGACAACTTGAACACCAAATTCACTAGGGATCGATTTAACAACTGAATAAATGTCAACATTAGGTTCTAACTGAACAAGTAATTCTCCTTGGACATAAGGCTTGTTGTCATATTTATGCTGAGCAAATGCGCTCGTTAACAGCAAAACAGCAAACAAAGCAGAAAGTAATCTGTTCATGGTAAATAGTTTTAACATTCGATGGGAATAAAAATACGAAAAGGATTATCCAGAACAATCATGAAAAGAAAAAAAAGAATAAGCAAATCAGCAGTATCTTTGTCTCGTGCACGCTTTTGATGAACATACGCTAAATGATCTTGAATTTCCGGCTGTTCGGTCATGGTTATTGGCTTATGTAACAGGTCCAACTGCAACTAAACGTATAGAGGAACTTATTCCATCTCAGCACTTCCCGAGTATTGAAGACGCATTAAATAAAGTTGATGAGCTAAGGAGAATAAAGACAGAAGGTAAATCATTCCCTGCATTGGATTTCGAGGAATTAGCGGCAGAAATTAAAATGCTACCTATTCACAATGCGGTACTTACTCTTGAAGGATATATTCGTATTGCTCGCGCTTCGGAATTGATCAATGTATTGATTGCGTTTTTCGATAAATACAAAAAGGAATTCCCGCTTCTTGCTGAATTAATGGCGGATGTTTACACCACAACAGAAATCTCGGATGCTATTCACAAGGTGTTCGATCGAAATGGTCATATTAAAGATGACGCATCTAAAAAATTAGGAGAGATTCGTCACCAAATGAAGGTCGTACGAAACCAAATCAATCGAAATTTTGAACGTGAAATACGCCGATTATCAAAAGAGAATGTACTTGGTGATACACGTGAAGCTTTTTTGAATGAGCGAAGAGTGTTGACTGTACTTTCCACGCACAAACGTAAAATATCGGGAACGGTTTTGGGATCGAGTAAAACGGGCAGTTTGACGTTTATTGAACCGCAAGTCAACATCCAACTCAACAATGAATTGGAAATGTTGTTGGATGATGAACGAAAAGAAATCTACCGCATTTTACAAGCATTAACGAGAGATATAGCCGGACACCTTCACTTGATAAAATCCTATCAAAAGATTTTGACAGAGCTTGATTTCGTTCACGCCAAAGCACGGCTTGCAGTAGAAATGAATGGAATCTTACCAGGAATTACAAAAGAAACAGGCGTCGAACTTATTGAAGCCATTCATCCTTTGCTCTGGCGAAACAATAAATCCCTCGGGAAACCAGTTGTGTCGCAATATATCCATATGGACAGTCATTCCAGATTAATGGTTATTTCTGGTCCAAATGCAGGAGGAAAAAGTATCACACTTAAAACGATTGGATTGCTCCAATTGATGCTTCAAGCGGGATTACTTGTTCCGGTTAATCCGAACAGTAAAATGTGCTTTTTTCAGCAGATACTTACGGATATTGGAGACAATCAATCCATCGAAAATGAACTTAGTACTTATTCCTACCGATTAAAGCGAATGAATTACTTTTTACAGGTAATGAATCGCCGCACACTTTTACTGCTGGACGAATTTGGAACAGGATCAGATCCTGACTTAGGCGGTGCACTAGCCGAAGTGTTTTTTGAGGAAATATACAAAAAGAAGGGATTTGGGGTAATCACAACACATTATGCGAACATCAAGTTAAAAGCTGATGCATTGCCCCACGCCGTGAATGGATGTATGTTATTCAATACTGAAACACTTGAGCCGTTGTACACCTTTTCTATCGGCCAACCCGGAAGTTCATTTACGTTTGAAGTGGCACAAATTAATGGAATACCACTTCCATTGATTGAAGCAGCAAAAGAAAAAATGGACTCCCGTAAAGTGAAAATGGACAATTTGCTAAACGCCTTACAAAAAGAAAAAAATTACCTGCAGCGCCTAAACAAGGAACACATTGAAGCGCAAGAAATTGCTGAAAAAACACGTCAACACTACGAGCAAAAGGAAATCCGACTAAATGAAAAACTGCGCGTTCAAGAGCAATTGACGGAACAAAACAATCGCTACCTCACCGCTGGAAAGAAAATGGTTGGCTTTGTTGATCGCTACGTAACGAAAACGAGAAAAAAGGAAGCAAATAGTCCACTTCTCGAGGAGATCAAAAAATACATCGCCATTGAAAAATCGAAACAAGAAGATCAAAATCAGGTAAAAAAGCTAAAAGAGAAAGCCAAAAAACCACAACCTAAAAAACTAGAGCAGAAAAAAATAGACGAGTACCAGCAGCATAAAATTGTCTTAGGCTCGACCGTCAAACTGATTTCTACCCGTCAAACCGGAACTGTCGAATCTGTAGATGGTGATGCAGTAACGGTAGCCTTTGGTTTTATTCGAATGAAAGTCGAGCGAAATAAATTGTGGTGGATGAGTTGAGCGGTGAAAAATTGATTTCCTTGACTATTTTTCAAGAACTAAAAAGGGCCAATTCCTTCGAACCAGCCCTTTCCAATAGATTTTTATTTTTCAATTATGCATTGTTCTGCATCTTAATCAAATTTAACGCTGAACCTGCTTTAAACCATTCAATTTGCGAATTGTTGTAGGTATGATTCAACTGAATGGAATCTTTCGTTCCATTCGCATGTTCGATTTCCAATGTAAGTGATTTACCTGGAGCAAACGCTTCTAAATCACTGAAATTGAATGTGTCATTTTCCATGATTTTATCGTAATCCGCTTCATCAACAAATGTCAATGCCAACATCCCTTGTTTTTTAAGGTTCGTTTCGTGAATACGTGCAAACGATTTCACAAGTACAGCACGAACGCCAAGGTGACGAGGCTCCATCGCTGCGTGCTCTCGTGATGATCCTTCTCCGTAGTTGTGGTCTCCAACAACGATAGATGGAACACCAGCCGCTTTGTATGCACGTTGCACTGCAGGAACCTCACCTACTTCACCCGTCAATTGGTTAACCACAGCGTTTGCTTTACCGTTGAACGCATTCTCTGCACCAATCAAAAGGTTATTTGAAATATTGTCCAAATGTCCACGGTAACGTAACCATGGTCCAGCCATTGATATATGATCGGTTGTACACTTGCCTTTCGCTTTGATCAATAGTCTTGCACCATGAATATTTTTACCATCCCATTGAGGAAAATTCTCAAGCAATTGTAAGCGCTGAGAATCTGGAGCAACAATGACTTGAACCCCACTTCCATCTTCTGCAGGAGCTTGATAACCAGGATCTTCTACATCAAAACCTTTTGTTGGTAATTCATCCCCATGAGGCGGCTGTAGTTTAATTTTTTCTCCTTTATCGTTTGTCAGGTAATCTGTTAGTGGATTGAAACCAAGATCGCCAGCAATCGCCAACGCAGCTACCATTTCAGGAGAAGTTACAAATGCGTGTGTGTTTGGATTACCGTCTGCTCGTTTCGAGAAGTTACGGTTAAACGAGTGAACGATCGTATTTTTCTCTTGCTTTTCAGCACCTTCACGATCCCATTGACCGATACATGGCCCACATGCGTTCGTAAATACTTTTGTACCCATTTTCTCGAAAGTCGAAATGATACCATCTCTTTCGATTGTATAACGCACTTGCTCAGAACCAGGATTGATACCAAACTCTGCCTTTGGTTGTATACCATGAGCCACCGCTTGTTCAACGATCGAAGCTGCACGTGCCATGTCTTCATAAGAAGAGTTGGTACATGACCCGATCAAGCCCCATTCCACTTTCATTGGCCATTCGTTCGTTTCAGCCTCTTTGAGCATACGCGACACAGGCGTTCCGCGGTCTGGAGTAAATGGCCCATTAATATGTGGTTCAAGGTCAGTCAGATTGATTTCAATCACCTGATCAAAGTATTTTTCAGGGTTGGCATACACTTCTGCGTCACCAGTTAAATGTTCCGCAATTTTATCTGCTGCCTCAACTACTTCTTTTCGTCCTGTTGCCGTTAAGTAGCGGCGCATTGAATCGTCGTAACCGAAAGTAGATGTTGTCGCACCAATCTCTGCACCCATGTTACATATAGTTCCTTTTCCAGAACACGAAAGGGAAATAGCGCCAGCTCCGAAATATTCAACGATTGCACCTGTTCCACCTTTCACAGTAAGGATATCAGCCACTTTAAGGATCACATCTTTGGCAGATGTCCAACCATTCAATTTACCGGTTAATTTGACTCCTATTAGTTTCGGGAACTTTAATTCCCATGCCATACCAGCCATGACATCAACAGCATCAGCTCCACCGACACCGATTGCAACCATTCCTAATCCACCAGCATTAACAGTGTGCGAATCAGTCCCAATCATCATCCCGCCTGGGAACGCATAATTTTCTAATACGACTTGATGAATAATACCCGCTCCTGGCTTCCAGAAACCAATACCATATTTAGTTGAAATCGATGATAAAAAGTTAAACACCTCATTGTTTTGGTTCAGTGATTCTTGTAAATCTTTGTCTGCACCAAGTTTTGCTTGAATAAGGTGATCAGCGTGCACTGTAGATGGAACCGCCACTTTCTTTTTACCTGCCTGCATGAACTGGAGTAGCGCCATTTGTGCAGTTGCATCTTGCATAGCCACGCGATCAGGAGCGAAATCCACGTAAGATTTTCCGCGCTCAAACGACTGATTCGCATTGCCGTCCCACAAGTGAGCATAAAGAATTTTTTCAGAAAGAGTAAGTGGTTTGCCCACCACTGCACGCGCAGCTTCGATACGCTCCGGGAATCGAGCATATACAGCTTTGATCATGTCTAAGTCAAAAACCATGGTATGAATGTATTGTTTAAGTAACTATTTTGCGGGGTGAAATTAGTAAAAAGACATTGATCGATCAACCATAAAATCAGTAAAATGACTTCAAAATTGAGAGAAATTCCAATTTAGATGCTACTTACAAGGTACATTCACCATAGGATTTACAGAATTCCTTGTTTTTTCTAAAGTTTTGACTATCTTTGCACCCTTAAAATTTTATTAATTAACAAGTTCAATATGAATTCTTACGAAACTGTTTTCATTTTAACTCCCGTTTTGTCTGAGGATCAGGCAAAGGAAGCAGTGCAGAAATTCGAGGGCGAAATTTCGTCGTTGGGTGGAAAAGTAAAGCACTCTGAGAGTTGGGGATTGCGCAAACTTGCGTATCCAATTCAAAAAAAATCAACTGGATTTTATTTCCTTGTTGAGTTCGAAGCTGAAGGAAAGGCTGTGGCTGATCTGGAATTGTCTATGAAACGTGACGAGCGCATCATGCGTTTCTTAACCGTTAAAATGGAAAAAGATCACCTTGCTTATGCTGAAAAGCGTCGATCTAAAATGGGTCAGGCTAAACCAGTTGAAGCTTAATTTAATCACTTTAAACGAAGTATTATGTCACAAAACGATATTCGCTACCTTACTCCGATCAACATTGAGATCAGAAAGGATAAATATTGCCGATTCAAGAAAAGCGGCATTAAATTCATTGACTACAAGGACGCCAACTTTCTGTTGAAGTTAGTGAACGAACAAGGAAAAATTCTTCCTCGTCGCATCACTGGAACTTCTGCGAAGTTTCAGAAGAAAGTAAACAAAGCAATTAAACGTGCTCGCCACATTGCTGTGTTGCCTTACGTTGGTGATATGTTAAAATAAGCCGATTGTTCAACAGGATAAAATTGTAAAAATGGAAGTCATTTTAAAGAAAAACGTAGATAAGCTTGGTTATACCAACGAGATCGTTACGGTAAAGCCTGGTTACGGTCGTAACTTTTTAATCCCACAAGGATACGCTGTTCTTGCTACTGCTTCTGCTAAAAAAGCACATGCAGAGGTAATGAAGCAAAAAGCGCACAAAGAATCGAAATTGGTAGCTGAAGCTCAAGAATTGGCAGCTAAATTAGCTGAATTGACAGTAACCATAAGCACCAAAGCTGGTGAGAACGGTAAAATATTCGGTTCTGTCAACACGGTTCAGTTGTCTGAAGCCCTTAAAAAAGCAGGGTACGATGTGGACCGTAAATCACTTAAGATCAAAGACGAACCGATTAAAGAAGTTGGAACGTATGAAGCTGAGGCGAACCTACACAAAGGTGTTAAGCCAGTATTCAAATTTGAAGTAGTTGGTGAATAATCACCTGAAGACATATTTCTTAAATCCCGGTTTATCCGGGATTTTTTTTGTTTGGTATAGTTGTTTTCGTAACTGTTTCTGCTTCATAATTGGTTCTTGGATCATCACCAGCTGTTCAAGTGAAGCGAAGAAGGAAATTGCCAACCGAAAATCGACAGATTTCATTCGTTATGCGAATTGTTTGGAAATAGATAGCGTATCTAATGGTGTTAAGGTGCACCTCATTCAACCGGAACAAAAAGACACCTTTAAATTCTTTCTATCCACACAATCCACCATTGCCCCGAACAACTACACCTTCTTAAAAGTGCCGATTCAAGATTTGAGCGTATTGAGCGCTACTCAAATTGGCATGCTGGAAAAACTAGGTGCTCTATCAGCTGTAAAAGCCATTGCGGATGAAAGCTATATTTTCAGTCCAACGTTGAGATCACAAGTGAAAAATGGAAAATCCCTTGTTATTGGTCAACTGGATAATATATCAATCGAACGGCTTCTTAAATCATCAGCTAAAGCGGTTGTATTTAGTGGATTCTCAGGTGAATTTCCGCATGCTGAAGTATTAAGAAAAGCAGGTGTTAAACCCATTCCTATTTTTGATTGGAAAGAGAATCACCCACTTGGAAAAGCAGAATGGATAAAATTCATAGGCTATCTCGTTGGTAAGCAAGATGAGGCTAATGACTATTTTAAGCAGCTTGAAATACGCTACAATCAATTAAAAAAAGATTACAGCAAAAGAAAAGGTCCAACTGCATTTTGTGGCAATGTTACCGGAGATATTTGGTATACCCCCGCTGGCGAAAGCTACCACGCTGAACTCTTAAAAGACGCAGGAGCAAATTACCGTTATTCTTCAACAAAAGGAGTTGGATCCCTAAGTCTTTCACTTGAACGCGTAATAAAAGACAATTTAACGACACAGTTTTGGTTAAACCCAGGTATACCGGAACTTAACCGATTAAGAGCCATTCATCCGTTAATCGGACAGTTTTCATCCGTTAAAACAGCACACGTTTTTTGCTACAGTCAATCGATGAATAAATACTGGGAGTTAGCGGCAATTGAACCAGACAAAGTGCTTTCCGATTTTATACAAATTTTTTATTCCAAGGGAAAAGAGAAGTTGTATTTTTATCAAAAGGTTACCAATTAAATGCAGCGCACCAAAAGAGGAATACGTATACTCATCATTGCTTTTCTATTAATTGCAAGTTGTGTGTTGCACTTGTTTTCAGGCCAATTTGATCTCACATTAACTGATTATTATGCTGCTCTTGTAGATTTTGATGTCAACAATCAATTTCAGTTAATTGCAAGAGAAATACGAATTCCACGGTTGCTGGCCGCGCTGCTAAGTGGAGCCGCATTGTCGATTTCAGGCTTGATCATGCAAACGCTCTTCAGAAATCCACTGGCAGGACCTTATGTTCTAGGTATTAATTCTGGAGCAAGTTTAATGGTTGCGTTACTCACGTTAACGGGATCAACATTTTTCATTAGTCAGCTTGGTATTGTCTCTGCTTCTCTCATCGGTGGAATTGCGACAGGCATGATTATTTTGCTGCTATCAACAAGGATTACTTCTTCAGTCTCTTTGCTGCTCATCGGTTTAATGATCGCTAGCTTCAGTAGTGCGGTAATATCCGTCTTGCAATCATTAGGCTCAGAATCAGGACTAAAACAGTTTACCATGTGGACATTAGGTTCATTACAACACGTGTCTTTTGATCAACTCGGTGGACTAACATTATTGATATTGCTTGGAATTGGTGGTTCCCTATTGGCAGCGAAACCACTAAATGTGCTATTGCTTGGTGAGGATGCCGCTCAATTATTAGGTGTAAATGTCAAACTAATTCGGGTAGTTTTAATTGGAATATCCATTTTACTTGCTAGTGTAATCACTGCGTATTGCGGACCGATCGCCTTTGTTGGATTGGCAATACCAAATGTTACTAGAATGGTATTCAACACCCAGAACCACCTTACACTCATCATTGGATCAGCACTTTTCGGATCACTTTTTTTGGTGTTGGTAGATAGCCTTTCTCAAATAGCAGAACCTGTATTTATCTTGCCAATAAATGCGATCACCTCTTTCATAGGCGCCCCTTTTGTTATTCTCATCTTATTAAAGCGTATAAAATGATCCGGTTCGATAAGGTTATAGTTGGCTACAATGAGGCACTTTTAACGATTGATCAACTCGCGTTAGAAAAAGGTCGCGTTTACGCGTTAATTGGTGCGAATGGATCAGGTAAGTCTACCTTTATGAAATCCATTCATGGAAACCTACCATTGCTGCAAGGAAAGATTGAATTAGATGGCATTGAACTGTGCAAACTAACAATCGCTGAAAAATCAACACGCATTGCCTTTGTAGATGCCCATTTTCGTGGGATTGATCACTTAACAGTTTACGAGTATGTTGCATTAGGTCGAACACCTCACACGAATTTCATGGGTACGCTTCACCAGAATGATCACGCTATTATCGCTCGATCAATTGATCGAGTAGGTATACAGCATAAAGCCCATATTTTAACGACCCAACTAAGTGATGGAGAACGTCAGTTGTGTGCCGTGGCTAGAGCACTTGCACAGTCTCCCGTTTTTTTACTTTTGGATGAGCCGACTGCATTCCTTGACTATGGCAATAGAAAATCGCTATTAACTACACTGAACAATTTAACTAAGGAGGAACCACTCGTCGTTTTAATGTCATCGCACGATATTGAATTATGTGTGAAGACCAACTTAGAACTGCTTGTCATAGATAACAGGACAAAACAACTTCGACAACTTGCGACAGGTTCCGATTTAATGCAAGTTACGGCTCTTGCTTTTCCTGAATAACTTGTTTCATTTTCGTTTGTTCATTGGAAATGGCTTCAACTAATGAAGGAATTACGCCTAAAATTCGATGAATAACAACTTCACTTTGAGCAGGAGTTAATGTCTCATTGCCTTCAATTTCTTTGCAAAAACTTTCCCATTCAGTCAATCCTACAATTCCAAAATTTGGTTTCATCCGGTGAACTACCTTTCGGAGTTCAATGGGATCTTTGGCAAGATCCTGATTTTGTAGTACGCTTTCTTCTTCATGAAAAGCTGTGATGAGTTGGTCAAGTGTTTTAACCATTAATGGGCGATTGTTGTTTAAAAACATAGAAAAAGTTCCCATGTCTATTGAAATTGTGTCATTTTTCATGTTTTTTTTGTCAGAAGCGTTCAACAATGATTGAATTTCATCAAAAAGGTAATCTGGTCGGAAAGGTTTCGCAACGTATGCATCAGCGCCAGCTTCAAAGCATTTCTGGGTTTCGCTTTCGATAGCATTTGCTGTTAGTGCAATAATGGGCATATGTTTTTGGGAACCGTTTTCCATTTTTCGAATCAATCGCATCGTTTGATATCCATCCAACACGGGCATCTGCATATCCATTAGTACGAGATCAAAAGCGGTTTCTCGCATTAAATCCAGTGCAATTTGTCCATTCGAGGCCACAGCAACCCTCACCTCTTTTTCTTCCAGCAAATCTCTAGTTACCAACTGATTAATTGGATTGTCCTCGACAACTAAAATGGAAAGACCTTTCAATTGAATGGTTTCGTCGATCATTTTATCCATTTTTACCTCAACTAAAGATTCATGCGTGATTAAAAAAGGTAGTTCAATAATGAATGTCGAACCAATCGCTTGTTTACTTTTCACTTCAATTGAGCCACCTAATAATTTCACAAGGTTCTTTACTATTGCCAATCCTAACCCCGTTCCACCAAATTTACGTGTTGTATCACTCTCTGCTTGGGTAAAGGAATCAAATATCTTATTTATGACTTGTTCATCCATCCCAACTCCTGTATCACGAATTTGAAATAGAATTGTACACGATTTATCTTCGAGATGGGCCAATGATAGCATCACCTCAACACGTCCATGATCAGTAAATTTGACAGCATTTCCGATAATATTATATAGTATTTGATTTAATCGCACAGGATCTCCAATGACAAATTGAGGAATATCTTGAGCTACTGTACAGATGAGTTGAATCCCTTTTTCTTTGGTCGTCACCTCAAAAACAGTTTGAACAGAATCGACTAATCCATAGAGGTCAAATGCTGTTGATTCCATTACCAATTTTCCCGCATCAATTTTAGATAAATCCAACACATCATTTATAATTCCCATAAGCTGATTTGATGAAGAGAGAATGGCTTGAATATAAACCTGTTGTTTATGCGAGAGTGTCGTATTCTCCAGCAAGTTGATAATTCCAATTATTCCATTCAGTGGCGTGCGAATTTCATGGCTCATATTTGCTAGGAATCGCGACTTTAGTTCAGCGGTTTTTTCGGCATTGGTTTTGGCTATAATGAGCTGTTCCTTAAACTCTTTTTCAAGTGTAATGTCTCTAGCAATCACTTGAAAGCCTGTAATTTGGTTGTTTGACGTTAGCAAATGTACTTCCTGACCTATCCAAACGACATTTCCATCTTTTCTAAGCATTGGAAATTCTGCTGTACTAAAATCGTGTTTACTTTCATAAACCTCTTTAAAAAAAGAATAGGCTCTTTCTTGTGCGTCTGGATGGATAAGCGATGTAAAAGGCATGCTCAATAATTCTTCCTCAGTAAATCCCGTTTGTCGAATAGCAGATGGATTGACATATGTGAAATAGCCCTTTAAATCTATCCGATAAATAATATCACTTACATTATTTACTATTTGTCGATAAAACTCTTCTGTTTCCTTCCATTCAAGCTGAATTTCAGATTGTTTTTTTTTTGCTTGAATAAAATGGCGGTATCGTTCAACTGTAAATAGGATTTCAGTGTGCAAATCGATTTGCTTAAATGGTTTATTAATGTACCCATAATAACCAGCCTGCTTGATTTCATTCAATACCGAATCATCCAGATAGGCCGTTAGAAATAAAATGGGAATTTCGTAATTCGCATGAATGACTTTTGCAGCATCCAATCCAGACATTCCTCCTTTAAGTTGAATATCCATTAAAATTAAATCTGCTTTTTCATTCTTCAAGAACGCCATACATTCTTCACCGCTAGATAATAGTGCAATTACGCGATGATTTAATGCTTCGAGCTGATAACGAATATCTAGCGCAACAATTTTTTGATCTTCTACAAGGATAATGGTCATTTGTTCCTGTTGAGTTTTCGCCACTTGAAAAGTGGAAACACGAATGTAAGGCATCTATTACCTGTTTTATTTTGAATTCAATCAACCTTAGTATTTTTTAAACCAAACGCATAAAAAACATTTTTATCGATATTTTTTTGATTTTAATCGATATTTTATATACTTTAGTCGAAATTCTTAAACCCTTTACAATGAAATGTATCCTTATTGAAGACGACCCGTTTCAACGGAATTTAATCTCCCAGTATATCGATCAACTGGAAAATGTAGAACTCGTTAATCAATTTGATTCAGCAGTGGATGCCATTCGGTTTATTCAGCGCAACACAGTCGACTTGATTCTATTGGACATCGAATTACCAGAGATGAATGGTGTTGAATTTCTAGAGCAATTTAAGCCTGAAAGCGAGATTATTTTGATATCCGGAAAAGACAAATATGCTGTTGATGGATTTGATTTAGAAGTAGCCGATTACTTAATGAAACCCATTTCATTTGCACGTTTCAACAGAGCCATAAGTAAGATTATGTTGAGAAAGCAGCAAGATCAAGTGGATGACCTCTCCCAATTTCTATTTATAAAGGATAAAGGTGTTTATCAAAAGGTCTTAATTTCAGATATTCAATACATTCAGTCATCGAGTGAATATGTAACTATCTACACGAAGTCAAAACGCACGATGCTTTATTCATCTATGGATGGTATGTTGAGGCGATTGCCTTCAAATTTTATGCGCGTTCATCGCTCGTTTATTGTGAATCTCAATGCCATAGACAAAGTGAATGGGAATATGGTTGAAGTCAATAATCAAACTATAAGTGTAAGTAAAACTTATCAGCACGAGTTAATGGGACAACTTGGATTAAAAGTCAAACATCGTCAAGCTGCGTCAAATGCAATCGCAGTTTAAGCGAATTGCCATTACGTAACAAACCATTTACTTTCTTTTAAATCAAGAAAGACAGCAGATAAAGTTTTATCCATTACATCGTACCATTCGGAAAGTTGTTTCACATTTGGATGATCACTTTTGGCATCATTTTCCATGGATCTGACAATCGTCTGTATACTTTCAACAGTAAAAAAGTCAATCGAACTTTTTAATTGATGCGCGTAAAAACGGATTTTTTCAAAATCCGTTTTCTCAATTCCTTCCCTTATGTGCGATAATGCCACAGGAACGTTGGTTAAGAAAGTACTGACGATGGATTGAACAAATTGCTCATCTCCGTTTGACATTTCTATAAGTTTATTAAGTGAATACATATTAGTCAACTTGAATTTTACCTTCTTTTATCATGCGGTAAATGGTTGATTTACCAATGTCCAATTTTTCGGCTACCTTGACCACATTGTTGTCATGCTTTCTAAGGTAATGTGCAATTAAACGATTATTGAATTCTTCCAACGTAAGGTCATCCTGAATGAGTTGATCCAATTGATTGGATGAATGGAACTGAATATCCTCCGCTTCAATGATTTTCCCCTCACTCATTACGGCTCCAATTTCCACTAATGCCTTTAATTCCCTGACATTTCCTGGGTATGAATAACTCAATAATTTCTCAATACAAGCCGATGAGAATTCTTTTTTCTGAATCTTGTTTTCATTGCAAAACTCTTGAACAAATGATTTCGCCAATAACACTATATCATTTCCGCGCTCACGTAATGGAGGCATATCGATGCCTATACCCATTAATCGGTAATATAAATCTTCCCGAAATCTTCCGTTTTTCACTTCCTTGCTCAAATCCCTGTGTGTGGCAACAATTATGCGCACGTCAATTGGAACCATTTTATTCGAACCTAACCGGCATATTTCTCTCTCTTGAAGAACTCTCAATAACTTTGCCTGCATATTAAGGTCCATTTCACCTATTTCGTCTAAAAAAATGGTCCCTTTATTGGCATCTTCAAATTTACCCGAACGTGGTTGATCTGCGCCCGTAAATGCACCTTTTTCATACCCAAACAACTCACTTTCAATCAGTTCTTTTGGAATTGCAGCGACATTTATTGCCACAAATGGCTTCTTCATTCGGTTAGAATTGTAATGTATTGCCTTGGCTGCTAATTCTTTACCTGTACCTGTTTCACCAGTTATTGAAACTGTGATATTCGCATTAGCGGATTTCGTGAGCAATGTAAAAACCTTCTGCATCGGAGCACTCGAACCCTTCATGTACGCATTAAAATCATACTTGGCAGCCACTTCAGATGTCAGTAAATCTACTTCTCTTTGCAACGAACGCTTTTCGTTCGCTTGATGGATGACATGCCACAGTTTTTCGGGGCTTTGATCATCTTTAATGATGTAATCGTATGCGCCATTACGAAGCATATCAATTGCAATAGATACATCTTCCTGACCAGATAACACGATAACTTGAATTTCAGGATCGAATTCTTTGATTTTTTTTAATAACTCAAGTCCCGTCATGTCAGGAAGGGAGTGATCTAATGTAACAATATTTGGCCTTAATTCCAGGTAATCTAACAACGATTTCCCAGTTGAGAACAAGCGAATATCAAATTCAGGATCCATACCTAGCTTATGGCGAATAAGCCTAGAGTACAATGGATCATCCTCCACCACAAATATCATTGATCGCCCCATACTTTGGTAATTAATGTTGACTAGTGCCATTTATTTAATCACTTTTATTCGAATATCTCCTATACACAATGTGTATATCCCAGAAGATAAATGACCTAATTCATTCAAGCCCTCACTACTACCCTGATAAACAATAGTTCCATCGGATTGAACTAATTCAACCAATTCAATCTTATCAATTCCTTGAACGACAAGTCCATTTGTGAATGGGTTTGGGTACACAGAAATAAAGTTACTCAAATATTCCATCC
>JBILNH010000085.1:0-10129 GCA_044375095.1 Crocinitomicaceae bacterium | reverse complement strand
TTACTTATTGGACGAACGGGGTAAGGCTTTTGATTCAGTTGGATTTTCGCATTTTCTTCAGCAGCAATTCAATACAGGGCAGAAACAATTGGTTTTTTTAATTGGCGGGGCATATGGATTTTCTGATGAAATCTATCAGCGTGCAGTTGGGAAACTAAGCTTATCGGAAATGACCTTTTCTCATCAGATGATTCGGTTATTTTTTCTGGAACAGGTTTACCGTGCGCTAACGATTATAAAGGGTGAGCCGTATCATCATGGGTAGGCTTTAGGCTTTAGGCTTTAGGCTTTAGGCTTTAGGCAAAGTTAATTGGATTGAATGCAAGATCGTTACATTTTACAAAAAACTATACCTTTAACTGGTTAACACAAAAGAGGATTGAAAACGCCAAGTGCTGCATCATTTATTATTGACAGGGATTACATGTTCCTGACACCACTTGACATTCTATTTACGTTTTTTGGATTAATCGTTCTAACCTTGCTTGTTGTTTGGATTCGAAATCGTAACAAAGACAAGAGTTATTACCGCTTTATCCTTCCTGGTTTTTTATTTAAAGTTGCATTCGTTCTTGCCAACTGTGTCTTTTACATTATTGTTTACGATTGGGGTGGCGATTCTATTGGTTTTTGGGATGGTTCTGTAAAGTTGAACAATCTTTTTTGGGAAAATCCATTTGCTTATTTTGAAGAGCTTTGGCGCACTGATGATCAGCGAACCGTCTACAAGAATTTCAGTTTTGTAACGGGTTATCCTGACAGCCATATATATATGGAAATTGAAAGTTTCTTTGTAAGTAAAGTTGCGTCTCTTTTCACCTTCATTACGTTTAAGGGATACTTGTTAATGTCATTGATTTTCGCTTTTTTCACGACGATTGCGACAATGAGTCTTTTTAGCTTGGTGAAAAGCTATAATTTACACAACGAACGGTTCATTGCCCTTGCGTTGTTTTTTATTCCATCGTTGAGTTTCTGGTGTGGAGGAATTTCCAAGGACACTTTAATGTGGATTGCTGTTTGTTACTTTATTGTTCATGCACATCAGGTTATTACAGTGGACAAAAAAGCGACATTATGGAATTGGATTATCCTTCTTTTGTGCCTTTATGTGATGTACCGTGTTCGGTCGTTCATGATTATGGCGGTTATCGTTCCGTTGCTATTCTCCTACTCTGTTCGAATTACCAAAAAGTTTGGAAAAGGAAGCTTACCGAGTTTGGGATTTAAGTCAATTATTGTATTCTTTGGTGTCGCAGGAATTTTTTACTTTCTTCAAACCTCCATTGCTGATCAATACTTAGAGGAAGCGGCTGTCATTAATTACGACATGACGACCAACAAAACGTATGGTACTAACCGTTATGATTTGGGGATTACAGATTATTCCCCTGCAGGAATGTTGAAAGCAGCTCCGGCATCAATCATTGCAGGTATTTTTAGACCTTTTATTTGGGAGTCGTTGAATGTATCCTTGATTTTAAATGGCATAGAAAGTACCGTTCTCTTGTTTTTTACCGCACGGTTATTTTTTGGAGGTCGATTTCGACGAACCATTTCGGTTGTTCGATCGAATGAGTTTTTGATATTTGCTTTCTTTTTCGCGATAATTCTTGCTTTCTTTGCTGGGTTCACCTCGATTCTATTTGGGGTATTGGTTCGTTTTAAAGCACCGGTACTTCCGTTTTTGGTGTTGTTGCTTACGGCAGCTATGCAGAATGAGAGTGAGAATGAGAATGAAGAAGAGGAACAAGGAGCATGGAACATGGATTAAGAGATTTGTAAAGGAGAAATTGTTCAACTGATTGGAAAAAATAGATTATGCGAGAAAAAATTATAATAGATGCCAATGAACGGAGGATTTTTCCAGATTTCAAGGAATTGATCAGGTACAAGGATTTGTTCATCACCCTTACTTGGCGTGATTTCCGGGTACGATATGCGCAAACAACTATCGGATTATTATGGGCTCTACTGCAGCCATTGGTTACCTTGTTGATCCTCTCATTGGTATTTGGGAAATTTGTTGGGATTAAAACTGATGTGCCCTATTTATTGTATGTAACCAGCGGAATTTCCTTATGGACCTATTTTTCTTTTGTGATGTCAAATGCGGGTTCATCTATAATAGCCAACCAAGGAATGGTTAAGAAAATTTATTTTCCACGACTCATTATTCCCTTGTCAAAAGCAGCTGTAGGGTTGATTGACTTACTCATCACTCTTATACTTTTGGCCGTATTGATGATTTATTATGGTTATGTACCAAGTAGTAATTGGTTTTTCGCACCTATCTTCATCCTGTTCGCCATGTTAGCTGCATTAAGTGTTGGTATCTGGCTAAGTGCACTAACCGTTCGATTCAGAGACTTTCAGCATATCGTTCCATTCATGGTTCAAATCGGTTTGTATGTTACACCTGTTGCCTACCCTGCTGAATTTGCGAAACAGCACTTACCCGAATGGGCGGCTACTCTTTATTATTTGAATCCAATGGCCGGTGTAATTCAAGGATTTCGATGGAGCATTTTTGGTGGAGAAGCTCCAGATCGTTTAATTTTTGTTTCGTTCGGAATGATTTTACTTATTCTGTTTACAGGCTTATTGTATTTCAGAAAGGTTGAAGATGAGATGGCGGATTTTGTTTAAGCGGTAAGTTTTGGCGGTAAGCTACAGGCTTTAGGCTGTTATTGAGAGCGAGGAATCCTAGATTATAGAGCATAGACTTTTGATTTTGATTAAAGCGCGGCGATTCTGTTTTGAATCGAGAACATAGAACATAGAACCTAGAGCATAGACTTTACGACTTAGGTTAAAGCGTGGCAGTTCTGGAGAGTCGCTTGGTTGTCTCGGTACATCAGCCTATCGGCTGACACTCGATCAACCAATCGGCTATCTCGGGTGATCAAAGCGCAGCGCTTCTGAGAAGATTCGAGAGCATAGAGCCTAGAACATAGACTTTTCGATTTTGGTTATAGCTAGGCGTTTTATACAAGATTCTGATTTCTTATATCTAACGTCTAGCATCTAGCATCTAGCTTCTCGTATCTAGCTTCTCGTATCTAGTATCTAGAATCTAGCTTCTAACGACTCGTATCTAGCTAAAAAACAAAAGCCGCGGGGTCTGAAGCCGCGGCTCTTATGAACCAATTCACCTTTTCAGGTTTGAAACAAACACGTTTGCGTTAGTGTGTTATTTTTGCCGTTCTCGATACATCAGCCTTTCGGCTGACACTCGACCGGCATAGTATTTTTATAAGAAGATCACTTTTTTCACTGTGATTCCTCCGTCTATTGTTGTCATTTTTACTAGGTAATCTCCTTGTGCTACGCCTGTCAACTCTGCTTTGTTGTTGAAGGCGCTCACTTCGATTGTTTGGATTACTTGTCCTGCCATGTTTACTAGTTCGATTGCTTGAACTGTTCCGTTTTCCCATGTTACTGTTGCGTTTTCTTTCGCTGGGTTAGGGTAAACGTTCATTGTTGTTTGTGCGATTTCTGTTACTGTTGCAGTTTCCATTTCTGTTGCAACTTCGTTTCCACCTGCAATAACTGTATACTGTCCGTTGATTGCCTCAGTAACTCCTGCAGCGTTTACCGTTGCGTTAGCTGAAACCATGCATCCGTTTGCATCTGTGATCAATACTTCGTAGAATCCAGCTCCTGCTTCAATGATGTCCTGAGTGGTTGTTCCGTTGTTCCAAGAGTACGTATATGGTGCAACTCCTCCTTCTACTGTTACATCAACAACTCCTGTGGTGTGCGTGTAGAATGCGTTTGTATTGGTGATGTCTGCTGTAAGTACTGTTGGTTGTGCTACTGTGAATGTTTCAGAAGCTGTACATCCTTTGCTGTCTGTTACGGTTACTGAGTACGTTCCAGCTGTAAGGTTGTAGATCGCATCAATTGTTGCTCCAGTATTCCATGCGTAAGCAAATGATCCGTGTCCACCTGTTACTGCGATTTCGATGTTTCCTGAGTTGTCAGCGTTACAAGCTACCGGTGCAACTGTAGAAGCGATTGCGATTGGTGCAAGTGTGTCAACTGTTGTTTCAAAGAAACCTACACATCCGTTTGCGTCGCGAACGATTGCTGAATACGTTCCAGTTGCTACATTGTTGATCGCTGCAGTTGAATCACCTGTGTTCCAAACGATGCTGTAGGGAGCAGCGATTGTTGTCATATCCAATGCAACTCCTTGGCTCATGTCTTCACATACGAAAGTTGTCTCTCCTGAAAGCGCTGTTGTGCTGAATGTAGCGGCCATTGCTACTGCAGCTCCTGCGTTAAGGCGACCAGCTCCCAATTGTCCAACGTAAGCCGGGTTTTGAGCGTCAATGTTTACAGCTGTTGCTTCCAAGATCATTTCTACTTGGCTTGGAGTCAAACATGGGTTAGTAGCTAACATCAAGGCAACTGTTCCTGATACCATTGGAGCGGCGAATGACGTTCCGTTTCCTGTTAAGTATACGCCTGGTGCTGTTGAAAGCGCTACGTCGTATCCTGGTGCACAAATGTCAACTGATGCGTTGTGTTGGTGTGTTGTTGATGGGTTACCCATTGTACGCTCGTGGTTATCGTAAGGACCTACACTTGATACGGCAATTACGTGATTGAAAGCTGCAGGGTAAACCAAGTTAGCTGCTCCACCACATGTTGAACCATTTCCTGCTGCTGCTACTAGTACACTTCCATTTGCCCAAGCTTCAGTGATTACTTGTTGTCCGTAAGTGCTGAATGAACAAGATGCTACCCAGCTCATGTTGATGACACGTGCTCCAGCGTATGTTGCTTCCAACACTTGGTTGTAGCTCATGGCGCGCAATTGAAGTGTACTGTTGTATCCGATAGAGCTTTTTCCAACTAAGTTGTTTGTTCTTCCAGCTGCTGTGATCGCTACTGCTGTTCCGTGTGTGTAATCTGTACTTCCGTTTGGAGAAACAACCGTGTATTTCCCAACCAATTCTTCGTGGTTCAAGTGGAAGTTTGCATCTGTAATTGCGATAACGATTGATGAATCACCACGTGTTACGTCCCATGCCGCTTGTGCGCCGATAAGGTTCAATGCGTAATCGTTAGCGATTGCTGTGCTAAAATCATTTGGTGTAAACAAGGCCTCAGGTGTTGCTGCTACTTCTGGAGAAACAAATGCGTTCACTTTTGCAACTGCTTGTAACAAATCCTGCGCATCACAAGCACATGTAATCTCTACTACATTTGCCAACTCACGTGAACGTGATGCTGGAAACGCCTTCTCAATTGACTGCACATTCATGCTTGTTATAAGCGCGTTCACCGCTGCATCTGTTGATTGCAACGACTTGGCATCACCTGTAGTCAATTTCAACGCTGAAAGGTTGTTCACTGTCGCCCAAACTTTTCCAGTTTGTGCTACTAATGATCCTGATGTCATCAAAAGCATTGCTGCTGCGATCATCATTCCTTTTGTTGTAGTGTTAATTAATTTCATGGCCTTTTGTGTTTGTTTCATGAAGCAAAGGAAGCCCCATTACACAGCGTGACCAATCATTTTTACCAGCACGAAATCAAATTACGTAGACTATGCCAGGAGGAGGTACGTAGTAGTTCTAAGTGGGGTACGCAGTTGTACGTAGAGAGGCTAGATACTAGACGCTAGATACTAGATTCTAGAAATGAGATGGTCGGATTTTGGTTAGAGCGTGACATTTCTTGGGAAGACAATTGGTTGTCTCGGTACATCAGCCTATCGGCTGACACTCGCTACGCGCAACTCATTCGCTAGACAATTGGTTGTCTCGATACATCCCTCTCTTCGTTCGGAACACTCGATCAACCAATTGCCTACCGTCTGCCAGCCGAGGATGGCATTGAGAGAGAGAGCGAGAATGAGGATAACAAACGAAGCCGACCGAGTGTCAGCCGATAGGCTGATGTATCGAGGATGGCAGAGTGAACCAGAATGAGAGCGAAGTTAATGAGATCGTGATTTGGGAAACAATACAGACCATTTGGTGGAGTGGATGGACAATTGTAATTTTAATTCATGAAACGTAATCTACTGATCGCAATTGGGTTGGTGGCGATTCTTCAACTAGGATCATCACTTTCGTCAACAAACACATTTGAAATTTCTTATTTACAACAACCGTCAGGGAGATTGGAATTGCCAAAGTTCAGGCAAGGAGATCAGGTTATAGCACATTTTGCATATACCTTAAATTATGTGGAAACTTACGAGCAAGCATCTTGGGTGGCGTATGAATTAACTGCGTCGGAAACGGTAAAGAAGTATGAGCGTTCGGATCAGTTTTACGTTGACCCTAAAGTCAACACAGGTTCTGCCACGGCGATTGATTACAAGGGTTCAGGGTATGACCGTGGTCATTTAGCACCCGCCGCAGATATGGGCTGGTCGTCTAAAGCGATGGTTGAGTCCTTTTATTACAGCAACATGAGTCCGCAAGATCCTGGATTTAACCGTGGAGTTTGGAAGCGATTAGAAGAACAAGTGCGCAATTGGGCTACAGAGTATGGGAAAATTTATGTGGTTACTGGTCCGGTGTTAAAAGGAAAATTGCCGACAATTGGTCCGAGTAGAGTTGCAGTACCCAATTATTATTATAAAGCCTTGCTCGTGCCATCTGGAAACAGCTACAAAGGAATTGCTTTTGTCATGGCTAATACCTCTTCAAGTTTGTCACTTAGTAATTTCGCGGTAACAATTGACAGCGTTGAACAACTCACAGGGATTGATTTCTTTCATGTGCTTTCCGATAATGAAGAGCAGAAAATTGAAAGAACAGTCTGCACTTCATGCTGGAAATGGTCGAGTTCAGGAAGTGGTCAACGAAAACAAGTGAGCACACCACCAATTGTGAATAGTACTTCTGTCCAATGTTCAGGGACAACCCTTGAAGGAAGAAGGTGTAAGCGCATGACGAAAGCAGCCAGCGGAAGGTGTTTTCAGCATGATTGATGGGGCTAAAAACGAGGTTGATTAGAAAATAAGGCGTTCTTTTTACTTGAAGACGTTAGCGCCTGATTTTTAGTCATATAAGTTAACTTATTTTTTTATTAACTTCTCAACCAACAAACCCTCTGTGGTTTTCACTTTAAGGAAATAACTACCGGGTTCTATCTCAACGAGTTTAATGTTTTCTTCATTTTGGTTAAATAAATCTTGACTTAAAATTAATTTACCATCCAGCGAAATCAGCTCGTAATTGAGCATTTCAATTTCGCTTCGGAGATAAATTTCACCAGTTGTGGGATTAGGGAAAAGTTCAATGCCTCGACTCATTGTTTGTTCTTCAATGTCACTTGTTGTACAGGTCAATTCATTCACATATTCCCAAATGGCATCGTTCAATAAGAAAGGAACATTGGTGCTGCTCGGTTCATCTCCCATCCGCAACCAAACTAAATTTTGGCTAGGCACCACATTTAAAAATTGTCCACCTGAACCGATTGCTGCTATCATATCTGCAGGTGCGTTTGGATTTATCGTTCCATTAAAAACCGTCTGAAGTGTTGGCAACATGTAGGAAGTCTTCCCATTTAGCCACCATAAATAGCCATATGATTTATTCAAGTTTTGGGAGGTACTGACCATGTCATTGAAATAGGCAGTATCCGCCATAATCTGATTTCCATTCCAGTTCCCTTTATTTAGAATCAAGGATCCAAAACGAGCCATACTTCGGGCATTACTGAAAAATACGTTGTTATAACCCACGGTGAAGAAAGAGCCTGTCATTCCGGTTGGAATTTTTAGTTTTTGTGCAGTGTACGCATTAAGTGTTTGTCCGGTGGCATTCTCAATTACTCCATCTAAAAGTGTGTACGGGCCATTATGATACGCCCATCTTGTGCCGGGATTAGCCAAATAATTCAAGCACGTATCAAGTGTGCAGAAATGATCAGGAACCCCATCATCTAAACCGGAGGTCATCGTGAGTTGATTCCAGATGGTGATTTTTTCTTCCTGTTGAGGAGTACAATTCGTCCATCCTTGGCCCAAGTAGGTCGATGAGGTATCCGTTATAGATAAATGCCCTTCTTGTTGAGCGATTCCTGTCATGAACGCTGTGATTGTTTTACCAGCGGATGCCCATTGCCAAGGCGTAGTTGCGGTATGCGTACCAAAGTATTTTTCCAATACAATCTTCCCATCTTTCAGGAGTATGAATGCTTTAGTATTGTTCGCATCCAAGAACGAATACAAACTGTCTATTTTGGGTTGGCAATAGCCTATTGATTGAGGCGCAATTGTATCCCACGTATTTCCGATTAGTGGAGGGAAGTAAATGGTTTGGGTAAAACCCTCTTTACTTAGAATTAGCAATAATAAAAACAATAGGTAATTTTTCATCCAATCAAGTCAATCGAAAAAAATAAAATGGCCGCTTACTCGTTAAATATAAACAATTAATTTGTGAAATGTAAATTCTAAACCTTTTTGCGAATTAACAATTGGAACAAATCAGTTTTTTATAAAAAGCTTGGTATAGGTTGAACTTTTCGTACCAACTTTAATATAATAAACACCCGTATCTAATTTGTCTACAGCAATTTGAATGTTATTTTCACTCGTATGGATTTGTTGAACGGCCTTCCCCATAGTGTTTATAATTTCAATGTAACCAAGTTGAGTCTGGGAGCTCAAATAAAGTAAATCCTGAACTGGATTTGGATGAATAGTGAGATTAACAGAATCCATCTCCGAAATACTATTCGTAGGATTCAACCTGGTCGGAACGGCATCGTAACAATCACTTTGAATACGATACATAATAAAGTAGTTGCCATTTGAAGAAACGGTACTTTGTGAAACAACGCTTCCGTCAATCAAGGATAATCCGACCATGCTTATTTGACTCAAACTGTCCAGCGTTTGAAAGTAATATATGAGGTTGACAGGGTCAATTGCTCCACCTGAATTCATTACATAATTATTGAAATTCAGCGTTGTCGGAAGTGCTGTGACTACGCCAGTTTGAGGATTGATTTTTCCCAAGGCTTTTACACCATTATCCATGATTAAACCATAAATAGAGGTGTCTGCGCAGCTATAGGCAAAATCACCAAAGCTTGATCCTACAGTACTAAGGGTTATATTAGGCTGACTATAGATTTGACCGTTATACAAATCCAACCCCATAAACTTTCCTTCAGATTCAAAATAGTATACCATGAGGTGGGGATCAATAGTATTTCCTGACATGGTGTAACCTTCTGCTACAGAATTGGGAGAAATTAAACTGACTACGCCGTTTGACAAATCGCAAGTTGCCAATCGTAAATCACCAGTCAGACTTCCGGTAATTGAATCGGAGACGACCTGACTAAAAAGCCCATACATTGTTGAATCAGACGTGTTGAACCTGAAATTATTGAAATACCCATTTATGTTCGGTAAACTAACAGCCACATCACTTAAAATGGTGCCATTTTGTAAATCAAGCGATAACCACGAATCTTCATCTTGGTAGGAATACGTTTGATTGTATGGATTTAAGGAAGAACCTGTTGCATTAACCGTATTGCTCAAGATGCTTGAACCTATGGTGGTAATTTGCCCTGTTAATGGATCAATACTTGCCAATTGAAAACTAGGAGGATTTAAAATTTGGTATAAACCGTACATGGTGTTATCCACTTGGGAAAACACTCCCAAATGGATGAGTATAGCGAACAGAATGATGAAATTTTTCATGAACCGTCTTTTAATCGTTTAACTCAGATAGAACATTCATCTATTGATCTTGTTCTCTTTTGCACGAATTTACTCAATTAAACGCCCGCATGTTTGAACATCACCAGCCCATGTGATAGTATTCTATGAAAATGCATTGATCTGGTTGATCAAAATAGGTTCGAATTTCGTAACCTCTGTTTAAGACATCGCTTATTGATCACCGACATTACATTTTTTTTGTAACGTAAACTAAGGACTTAATACCCGTCTTTATTCTGTAAAAACAGTTCATTTCATTGAATACAAGCCCTTATCACCTCTTATTTCGTCAACTTAAAGCGAATAAATCTCTTTATTGATGCAAAAACGGGTAAATGGTTAGTAGAAGTTCGATTTTGTTAACACCTTAAAAAAGGTACTTTAGCACGGCAATCTTTTCCAAGGTTGTTT
>JBILNH010000084.1:0-10167 GCA_044375095.1 Crocinitomicaceae bacterium | reverse complement strand
GATAATTGAACCTTACCTGCTTGATTCCTCTAAATGCATTTCGTATCTGACAATCGAGTTAAAAGACGCGTTAATTGATAAACAGTTTCAATTACAAATGGATAACTGGATTTTTGGATGTGATGTGTGCCAGGATGTATGCCCTTGGAATCGATTTTCAAAACCCCATAATGAAAAACGGTTTCAACCAACGGATGGTCTTTTGGAATTCACAAGAAACCAATGGCTCGAAATGACGGAAGATGTCTTTAAAGAATTCTTTTCAAAAAGTGCCGTTAAGCGAACAAAATATGCTGGACTGATGCGCAATATCCAGTTTCTAAATGAGTCAAAAATGGACGAATCATAGCTGTTTGGCTGATATTTTTCGTACATTGCCTAACTAATTACTACGTAATGATTCCAAATCAACCCATCGAGGAGCCAGTTTCGTTAAGCATGAGTCCGTATACTGGTCCGTGGACAAAAGCTCAGGCAGCGCACCTTCTAAGGCGCACGATGTTTGGTGCAACAAATCAGCAAATTTTATCTGCGGTGAGCAATGGAATGGCAGCAACGGTTAGTTCACTGCTGCAACTACCAAGCGTATCTCCACCTGTAACATATGATCCAGCTGATGGGATATCGGCAGTTGGTACCACATGGATAAATAGTGTATATCCGGTCAATGCAACGGCAGCTCAAACGACAGAAACTACGCGTTTGCTTTCACTTGCAGCTTGGTCTATGCAGCGATTGAATAACCAACAATTGAGCATTGTAGAGAAAATGACGTTGTTTTGGATTAATCATTTTGGGGCAACCGCAACGTTCGATTCCAGAGCTACGTACAATTACCATATGCTGTTGCGCAACAATGCCTTAGGTAATTTTAAACAGCTTGTGAAAGACGTTACAATCGATCCATGCATGTTACTTTTCCTGAATGGCGCAACCAACAATGTGTTTAGCCCAAACGAGAATTATGCGCGAGAGTTGTTGGAATTATTCACAATAGGAAAAGGTCCGCAGATAGGTCCTGGAGATTATTCTCATTACACAGAGGAAGATGTAGCCGCTGGAGCAAAAATTTTAACAGGTTATATCGTAGATGGATTAAGAAGTGATACGATGACTTCACCTGTAGCGACATTTCTTTCCTTATTGCATGATAACACGAACAAGCAGCTGTCTTATCACTTCGGAAATGCAACCGTCTCTAGTGCCGGAGCAACAGAATATTCCAATTACATTGACATTATTTTCCAGCAACCACAAGTGGCCACATACATTTGTACCAAATTGTATAGGTATTTTGTGAATTACGATATTACTCCAGCAGTACAAGCTACCGTTATTCAAGAAATGGCGAGTACATTGATTGCCAACAATTACACTATTTTACCGGTCATGCAAGAACTGTTAACCAGTCAACATTTCTATGATGTGGCGTTAAGAGGTTCGATTATCCGTGGTCCAATTGAAATTTTGTTTGGTAAGTTGAATGCAACTTCATCAGCACCTACATTTAATTTGGAAACAAATGCCAATATGTACCTGTCGGCCTATTTTTTCGGTGAAACGATGGGTCAAGCATATTTAGCCCCACCGAGTGTTGCTGGATGGAGTGCGTATTATCAAGCACCGGCATTTTCACAATTGTGGGTGAATTCTACGCACATCAAGACACGGTTTGATTTAGCGGCTTATTTGACCATTTTTACGGGCATAGCATTTAACAACGAAAACTTCAAGATCAACGCATTGGCTTTCGTGAATGGCTTGTCTGTTCCGTCAGATCCCGTAATTGTCATCAATGACATTTGTGAAGTCTTTTGTCCAAAACCCATTAATGCCATACAAAAAGCGGTATTAAAGTCGATTCTAACAGGGGGCTTGCCCGATTTTGAATGGACTGTAGATTACAATGCTTACCTCGCTGATCCAACGAATATTAATGTTTCTACTCCCGTAAGGCAAAAGGTAGAACAAGTGTTGTTTCGGGTTTTCGTCATGCCAGAATTTCAAACCATTTAATAAGCTGAGCTATGAAAAGAAGGAAATTTCTAAAGAATGTATCGCTTGCATCCGTTTCAGCACCAATTCTATTAAACGATATTAAGTTACAAGGTATAGCGAAGAAATTATTCGATGTACCTAAAAGCGCAGAGGACCGCGTGTTGGTTATTATCCGATTAAATGGGGGGAATGATGGGCTAAACACTGTAATTCCACTCGATCAATACGATCAACTCATGGTTCAACGTCCAAATATTATCATTGAAGAAACTGCCATTCTCCCTTTGACAACGGAAGTTGGATTTCATCCGGTTATGACGGGAATGAAAAACATGTTTAATTCAGGAAAATTAGGGATCATCCAGAATGTGGGGTATCCAGAACAAAACCGTTCGCATTTCCGGTCAATGGATATTTGGTCAACGGGTATGTTAAATCCAAATGAAACCAGGGGTTGGCTCGGTCGACATTTCGATGCGAATTACCCAAATTATCCGGAGGATTATCCGAATGCCACATATCCTGACCCATTTGCTATAAGTATGGGATTTGAAGTATCCTCTACATGCCAAGGTTTAATGGCCAATTTTTCGCACGCCGTAAGTGATCCTTTTGCAACTGTGAACCTAATTTCAAGTGCACAAGTCAACGATGGAACCTATTTTGGCGATCACATGGCGTATTTGTCGACCCTGATAGAACAAACCAATGAATATGGTGATCAGATCAATTCCGCAGCAAATGCAGGAAACACCCTTTCAACGCTTTACGATTCAAACAATCCGATTGCGGTTCAGTTGAGGTATGTTGCTCAAATGATTTCAGGTGGACTTAAATCTAAAGTATACATTTTAAACATTAACGGTTTCGATACGCATGATGGACAAGTCATTCCGACGAATCACTCAACGGGTGTTCATGCCGATTTGTTGAAGACACTTTCTGACGCCGTTCATGCCTTTCAAGATGATTTGCAGTTGTTGAATTTAGAACACCGTGTTGCTGGGATGACGTTTTCTGAGTTTGGACGTCAAATTGCGTCAAATGCCAGTGATGGAACTGATCACGGCGATGCAGCACCCTTGTTTTTATTTGGAGCCTGTGTAAGTTCAGGAATTATGGGTCAAAACCCAACGGTAACCAATCAGATTGTTAATCAAGCCGGAATACCCATGCAAGTTGATTTTAGGGATGTTTATGCGTCAGTATTGAAAGATTGGTTTCAAGTAGACACGACTGAGATACAGACCTTGTTTGAACATTCTGTGACGTATTATCCGGTATTGAACTCTTGTAATCTCGGCATCAAAGAGGAAGATGAATTGCAGTCACTACTGCTTTACCCTAATCCGGCCACAACCTCTACTACCTTGCGTTTGCCAATGGACAAGCAGGAACGCGTTTCAATTCGTATTGTCGATATAAACGGACGAGAAGTGCAATCGGTATATGAGGGGGAACTTGCCTCGGGTGTTCATGCCATTCACATGGATGTAGCTAACTTGAAGTACGGAAATTACTTTGTACAGGTTCAGCGCAAGACAAAAAATGAAAAAATACAGTTTATAAGGGTTCAATAAAAAAGGAGCCTAGTGGCTCCTTGTGTTAATTCATTCCCATATTTTTTAGATCCTCAAGGGACATTTCTTTGTACCCTTCTGGTACTGTAAGATTGAATAATTCGTTACGTTCATTTTTCTTCAATGATTTCTCAGCAGATGAAGCAGTCATTGTCATTTTAAATCCGGAGTTGTTGATGTCATATTCTAACGGAAACCCTGGAACTTTATCATTCAAGTAATTTTGACCTTTTTTTGATACGACAATTTCTTCCGTATACCAGAAAGTTGATTCATTTCCTTGTTCGTCCATGAGAATGGCTTTTTTGCATTCAAAACCAAGAATATCTTTCTTTTCTCCAACGAGTGTAATTTCAACTTTTGGAGCCTCCTGATTTTGAGCTTCTAACTCTCTTAGCGTCGTTTTAATAGCGTTGAAGCCAATCATACCGCTCATTAACATCAAGACATCGCCAGATTTTTCGTTTGTGATGGAGGTGACATTCATCATGGAACCCATTTTCATTTCAGCACGAGTGGATGGCCCCATAAAATAAATATCTAGCATCGATCCTTGCATCATGGAAAGTGCAGATTGCATGTCTGGATTGTCAGACGTCAGATCAATTTTATAACTAATATGTCCTTCAGTAACTTGAGACCATCCTGAAACAGTTAGTAAAATAACTGATGCGAATAAAATTAATTTCTTCATTTGACTTTTTATTGATTTCTCATTTCTCACACCTCACTTCTCTTGTCATACAAACTATCCACCAAAAATCCACCTATAGATGTCATTTCCATTGGCGTAAATAAGCAAAGTCATAAGTAAAATGAATCCAACATATTGTGCATATTCCAATACTTTCTGCGGGGCTTCTTTACCTGTGATCATTTCGTAAAGCAGGAAAACGACATGTCCACCGTCTAATGCCGGAATAGGTAAAATATTCATGAACGCAAGAATGATTGAAATCAGCGCGGTATTCATCCAGAAAATTTCCCAATTCCAAACGGCAGGAAACATATTTCCAATCGTTCCGAATCCACCGATTGAGGATGCTCCTTTTTCGGTAAATAAAAATTTCATTTGGGCGATGTAGTCACTTAACGTATGGAAACCACGATCGATTCCTTTTCCGACACTTTCACCAAATCCGTAATGAACTTGTTTGATGCTTGCTTCATCTAGGAAGTTTTTCATTTCCACCGCAAAACCAATTGTTCCATCAGCTAATACGTTGCAAGCTAATGTGTCTAATTTTCCTTCACGTTTTACAACGATTGCAGCAGCTTTGCCCTTCGCATTGTACAAGTGACGCTGTATATCATCGTAAAATGCCACCGACTCGTTGTTAATCGATACAATTTGATCGCCTTCCTTGAGACCCGCTTTTAATGCAGGTTTTCCTTGAATAACTGTATCCACAACAGTTGCATTCGTTCGCAAGCCAACCGCAGGGAAAGCCCCGTTTTGGAACAATTCAAATTCTACTCCAACAGGCAAGTTGATGGTTTCCTTTTGACCGTCAGCATGCTGAACGGTCAACTTACGCCCGTCACGCAGCATTAATCGATTATTTACATCGCTTACACTAACAACAGATTCACCATTAATGGCAAGGATATTATCTCCTGATTTCAACCCGAACTTTTGCATGTATGGATGAATGGACATTCCTGATTTTAATTCGGAAGGTGGCAATTGTTCTTCCCCATAAACGAACATCACACCAATATAAATGACAATTCCGAGAATGAGGTTTACAGTAACTCCACCAATCATGATGATCAATCGCTGCCATGCCGGTTTTGATCGAAATTCCCACGGTTGGGCAGGTTGAGCCATTTGTTCTTTATCCATCGACTCATCAATCATTCCTGAAATTTTGACGTATCCGCCAAGTGGCAACCAGCCAATTCCCCATTCCGTCTCACCAATTTTCTTTTTGTACAGGGAGAACCAAGGATTGAAGAATAAATAGAATTTTTCTACGCGTGTCTTGAATAAACGAGCAGGAATGAAATGACCTAATTCGTGTAAGATGACTAAAATGGAAAGCGATAAGATAAGTTGAGCGGCTTTAATCCAAAAATCCATGTATGGTTATTTAATGTGAAAAAACAAATATAGCGGTTTAAACGGTAGCGTCCTCCGTGTAATAATCGTTTTGAATGAAGTAGTCGATCATCGCTTCTTTCAAAAGATGTTGTTGTTCGCGATCGGAAAGAGGCGGAAGTTCTTTGTTCAACTTAAAATGTGGCCAATTATCAGCGTCGCGACCTTCAAAAGTGTAGTATCCATATGGCTCAAGTAAGGTGCAAATAGCAACGTGAAACAAGTCCGTTTTTTCACTTTTCGTAAATGATTTGTACCCATTCCCCAACTCATTCACACCGATAAGGAAAAGAATAGCTTGTACATCCATACCTTCACCGAATTTCTCTTCTAGGTGTTTTTTGAGTCGTTGAAACCTGAGTTCAATGTCGTAATCCATGTGGACAAAAGTACAAAACACGATTTGTATAGCGGTTCGAAACAATCCATTTTACAAGTTGTTTTAACTATATTTGACATAAACACAATTGACATGAAAAATTTCACATACAGATTAGCAGTAGGGTTCCTAGGCCTATTCATCATTTCAGCTTGCTCGGGAGAAACAACAAATGAAAAAGAAGAAAAAGCAGCGTGTACCTACTCGTTCGACCAAAGTGCGTCGACCTTAGAATGGACAGCATATAAGTTTACCGATAAAACACCTGTAAAAGGATCGTTTAACGAGATACAATTTGACGGGTTAAATTCAGCAGAAAACACGAAGGATTTAATCGAGTCATTATCTTTTACCATTGAAACATCTTCCGTAGAAACGCAAAACGAGGAGCGAAACGGGAAAATTGTAAAGTTGTTTTTTGGAACAATTGGAACAGCACAAATTACGGGAAAAGTAAAATCACTTGGCGCTGATGGAAAAGCAACTGTGTCCATTGCGATGAATAAGATTACTAAAGACGTCAAAGGTGAATATACGCTTGATGGTGAGTTATTTTCATTCACTTCGAGTATTGATGTCCTTGATTGGAGCGCGGCGAAAGGAATCGAAGAGTTAAATACGGCGTGTAAAGACTTGCACAAAGGAAAAGATGGTGTTTCAAAGTTGTGGTCTGAGGTTGGGTTGTCCTTTACAACAACTTTAGTTAAATCGTGTAAATAGTCGAACATTTTCGCGTGAATAACTTTAAAGTCCATTGATTCCAGTGGGCTTTTTTCATGTTATTTTCGATCCATGAGTATATTGGACGTTCTATTGATCATTCCACTTGGTTATGCGGCATATAAAGGATTTCGAAAAGGATTCATTGTAGAATTGTTTACGTTGCTTGCGCTGTTTGTAGGCATTTATGCCGGAATACATTTGTCTGATGGTGTCACCCGATGGATGCGAGATTCACTAGGATGGAATAGTAACTTGTTGCCTGCATTGTCTTTTACCGTGTTGTTTTTGGGATTGGGAGCAATGGTTTATTTCGGAGGAAAAGCGATTGAACAAGTCATGAAAATTGCCCAAATGGGAACAATGAATAAGTTAGCGGGGGGCGTGTTTAGCGTATTAAAAATGGCTTTTTTTCTCAGTTTAGCGATTTTAATTTTGGAATCATTTGATCAGGACGAAGAGCTAATACCAGCTTCAGAGAAAAAAGAATCCTTGCTTTTCACACCACTGGCTCATGTCTCTAAGTCGACAGTTCCTGGCATGAAAAACAGCTTGTTAGTGAATTCAGAGGAACGCGAAGATTCTAGCAGTAACGAATCAGAATAGTGATGCTTGTGCAAAGAATCCATTATCAAACGGATGTTGAACGGCCGGATCATTAGGATTTTTACCACCAATCAATGATTTATTGACTTCCCTCGCATTCATCCATTCAGAAGGAAACGGCACTTCCAATGTGTCAATAGCTAACTTTCCACTCAACCAGTTTTCTTCTTGCTCTTTTTTTAACAGCACAGGCATGCGTTTTTTTGTATTGTGAATTTCACTCATTAATGCGTTGGCCTGACACGTTATGATTGTAAACGTTTTTTTCACTGAGCCATCATTCATCATCCACTGATCCATTAAACCTGCCATGGAGAACACTATATCAGTTGTTGGGAAGATGAAAAATGGAATTTTCAATTTCTGTATGGTCTGCCATTCAAAAAATCCTGTCGAAGGAACAATACATCGATTTCGATCGACCAATTGACGAAAACTAGCCTTTTCTGTTAGGGTTTCAATTTTTGCATTTAAGGTATTCGCTGCAAAAGCGGATGCATCGTTTCCTTTGAACCAGTGCGGAATCAGTCCCCAATTCATGACTTCGATCGATTCGTTGGATGTCATGACGCGCCATGTGGGGAATTGGAATCCGGAAGCAAAGAAAATGGGGGTTTCGGTCAGTGAATCAGGAATGGTGCGCTTGTAACGTTGTGCAAGTTGAATGTTAGAAGACGTGCTTGAATTGCTGTAACACATGATAATTGCTGTCAAATCTGATTAAAACTAGTTAAAGGTCTGAAAAATTGCTTAACTTTGCCGCTTCAATTCGAAGATATGTCGATTGGTATTAAACTTTTTTCCGGAAGGGCATCACAGGATTTAGCTCATCAAATTGCTGAGAAATATGGTATTTCTCTTGGAGATGTGAATGTGTTGGAATTCAGTGATGGTGAATTTCAGCCTTCTTTTGAAGAAACCGTTCGAGGTCAATTTGTATTTCTTATACAATCGACGATGCCACCTTCAGATAACTTATTTGAGTTATTGTTGATGATTGATGCTGCCAAGCGCGCTTCAGCACGACAAATTATTGCGGTAATACCATACTTCGGATTTGCTCGTCAGGACAGAAAAGATAAGCCAAGGGTAGCAATTGGTGCAAAGTTAGTTGCGAACATGTTGATGGCTGCCGGAGTTGATCGTGTGATGACAATGGATTTGCATGCCGATCAGATTCAAGGATTTTTTGAGGTGCCTGTTGATCACTTATATGCATCGACCATTTTTTATCCTGAGCTTGAGCGATTGAATACGGGTAACCTAATAATGGCCGCTCCTGATGCTGGAGGTGCAAAACGCGCTAATTCATATGCTAAAAAATTGAATACAGGTTTAGCAATTTGCCATAAACAGCGCAAGAAAGCGAATGAAGTTGCTGAAATGACGGTAATTGGGGATGTTAGAGGTAAAGATGTTATTCTTATCGATGACATGTGTGATACTGCCGGAACACTAACAAAAGCAGCTGACTTGTTCATTGAAAACGGCGCAAAAAGTGTTCGAGCATTTTGTACGCATGCAGTACTATCCGGACCGGCATATGAGCGAATTGAGCAATCAAAATTGACAGAATTGATCGTCACAGATACAATTCCTTTGAAGCAGAAATCTGATAAAATCCGTGTGTTATCGGTTGCGGATTTATTTTCAGATGTCATTCGAAGGATGGTGAACAATCAATCGATTAGTACGCATTTTATAATCTCATAAATAAATAAACAATGAAAACAGCACAATTGAGCGGTTCGCTTCGCGCGAACGTAGGGAAAAAGGACGCTGCGGCATTACGCAATGCTGAGATGGTTCCTTGTGTGCTTTACGGACAAGGTGAGCAAACTCACTTCGCAGTAAAGCGAAACGATATCGAAAAAATCGTTTTCTCACCAGACGTCTTTCAAGTAGAACTTGAAATTGAAGGTAAAAAAGCGAAGGGAATTATTCGCGAGTTGCAGCAGCATCCGACAAAAGGAACTGTACAACACGTTGACTTCCTTGAATTGAATGAAGCAAAATCAGTACGTGTTGGGTTACCAGTTCGTTTGACTGGTTCTTCACGTGGTGTAATGGCCGGTGGTAAATTGATGCAAACTTTCCGTCGTTTGACAGTTGATGGTTTGCCGAAAGATCTTCCAGAAGCTATCGTTTTGGACATTACGAAATTGAAAATTGGTAAATCAATCCGTGTGAGTCAAATTGAAATTCCTGGAGTGAAATTCTTAGATCCAGCAAATGCAGTGGTTGTTTCGGTTAAAATGGCTCGTGGAGCTGTTAAGCCTGCTGACGACGACGACGATGAGGATGAAGATTAATTTTCAGCACAACATTTAGTTTAAATCCCGGCATTACTTGTCGGGATTTTTTTATTGCCTCAGATGTAGTTTTTAATCCAAGGCAAAGTGAATTTAAAAATTATGGTAATATTGTACAATAAAAGATTACCATGAAGGAAGTGAGTAATCTAAAAATTCATTTTCCTGAAGGAACTATTATTCACAAAAACCAATAACCGATGAAACATTTATTATTTCTATTTTTTTCTTCCCTTTTGGGTACTAGTATCAATGCTCAAATCCGTTGCGAGGATGTAAAATGTATTACGGAAGAACAAATGAGGTTTGGCGAAAACGAAGCTGGAGAAGAATTGGTCACATTTGAGGATGTTTCAAATCCAATTCCAGTCATTGTTTTTGATTCCTCTGGATATGAAAATGAGCAAATGACTTATCAGGTAATTCCATTAACTGGTTGTGTACAATCGTGTGATGATAAGTACCTTATTC
>JBILNH010000247.1:0-2590 GCA_044375095.1 Crocinitomicaceae bacterium | reverse complement strand
GATATTGGGGAATTATCTAAGCATTACCCGCGAGGAGAACGATTTCTAAAAAAATCGTTTCATGAATTTAATACAACACATACCATTCAATGGTTTGAGGAACGAGGCGTACCATTGAAAACGTATTCCGACAACTGTATTTTTCCCGTTGCAAATGATTCCCGGGTCGTTATTGATTGTTTTTTACAAGAATCGACACGATTAGGAGTTGAAATCCGATACTCATCAGGTATAGATACGATTCAATCAATCGATGGGAAATTTCAACTAAATGGACCAAATGTTGATGAGGTTGTAGACCGTGTAATAGTCACTATTGGCGGACAACCTAAATTGGCTGGATTGAACTGGTTGGCGAATTTGGGACATACGATCATCGATCCTGTTCCGTCCTTGTTTACGTTTAATATGCCCAATGAAACGATTCGCGAATTGATGGGTACGGTAGTCGAAGAAACAACGGTTAAAATCGAGGGGACAAAATTAATGGGCAAGGGAGCATTGCTAATTACGCACTGGGGCATGAGTGGTCCAGCAATACTTCAGCTTTCGGCGTGGGGAGCCCGAATTTTAAAGGAAAAAGGCTATGAATACAATGCGCTTGTCAATTGGTTGGATGCGTGTAATCCGGAGGAATTAGCCATGCTTCTTGCTGAAACCAAGCAAAATCAGGCAGAGAAAAAGGTGTATAACGCACATCCATTTCCCTTGAGCAATCGCCTATGGAAGTTTTTGTTAGATAGAGCGGGAATAAATGATTCGATCAAATGGAAAGAACTTGGCCCCAAACAACAAAATAGGCTCATCAATACCCTGCTCAATGATTCGTATCAAGTTATCGGTAAGACAACCTTCAAGGAGGAATTTGTCACAGCTGGAGGCGTTGATTTGGCTGAAATAGATCATCAGTCAATGGAAAGCAAAATTCGAAAAGGCATTTATTTTGCAGGAGAAGTAATGGATATTGATGGTATCACGGGGGGATTTAATTTCCAATCCGCCTGGACTACGGGATATATCGCAGGCAAAAATGCAGGAATTTCATTGGATTAATCTTTCTTGAATAGAAGTTTGACTAAATCTATCGTTGTAACAATACCGGATACTTTGTTTTCGTTCGTGATAATAACGCTGTTGATTTGACCGGTTGATAACAACTTCGCAACATCTTCGATAGTTGCCTTTTCATCCACATGAACTGGATGAACGCTCATGATATCACTAACTTTCATGTGCTGATAAACACCTTCGTTGTCATCAAGTCCTGCGTGATGAACTTCCCGCATAAAATCAACTAGACTGACCACACCAACTAACTTTCCGTCCGCTAAAACAGGAACATGGTGGTGAAAATGAACCTTTTCATAGATGTGTTTTAGGTCTACTAATAATTGATGAGAATCGATACAGGTGACCGGCGAGGTCATAATTGTGGAGATTGGATCTTGCAGGTTCATAAGGAAGGTTATTTGTGTTGAAATAAATACGCGTTCTAACGAATTTGGTAAGTTACTAACCATACAAATGTAGTAATTTTTAAGTACAATTTTGAAGCCATGAAAGCGAGAACATTAGTAGATCTGGTAACCTTATCATCTGTTTTATATACTATTTCAAAAGAAACCCATTTGATGGAGAAACTTTCTGATTTGTCTGAACAGGGAAAAGAAAAATTAAATGCGTTCATGAAGGAACAGCAATTGGATGAAGAAGGCAAGGAAATGCAATTTTTTGATCGATTAATGCATAAAGCACAAGAGGCTAAAGAGGAACTGGATCAGAAGATTGCTGAGATGATGGAAGGATTTTATACCAAAGTTAAAATTGCACATATTAAGCAAATTGAGGAATTAACGCGTGAAATAGAGCAATTGAAAAAGGATGTGGCTTTGGCAGAAGCACGAATCAATCACCTCGAAAACGGTCAGTAAGATGGGGTTATTGTCGAATCTCTCTAACCGTTACAAATCATTCGTTCGCTACAACCAAATTCTCCGCGTATTCGTGAAGTACGGTTTTGAGGAGATGGTCTCCTATATGATCAGCACGGACAGGTACCGACTAATCCGTAGGTTTATTCCTTCTACAACTAAAAAGAATGCGCAGAAGTACACAAAATGGGAGAAAATGCGCCTGGTTTGCGAAGAACTTGGTCCAACGTTTGTCAAGTTTGGTCAGTTACTTAGCAACCGGTCTGATCTATTACCGAAAGACCTCGTAATTCAATTAGAGCGACTTCAAGATAATGTTCCACCGCTTCCTGGTGAAATTGCGAGAGGCGTTGTTGAGGTCGAATTAAATGGAAATGTGAATGAATTATTTGCGTGGTTTGAACCGGAGGCTTTCGCGTCTGCATCCATGGCACAGGTGCACAAGGCAACGTTGAAGACAGGCGAGCGAATTGTGCTTAAAATTCAACGACCAGGAATACGAAATATCATTCAGGAGGATATTAAAGTAATGTATACGCTGGCAGAGATGTTTGAGAAACGTATTCCATCGTTAAAGAATTTTGATCCAATTGGACTTGTTAGAAACTTTGAAGAAAGCATTACCAAGGAACTCGATTTTATTCATGAATCTGTAAATG
>JBILNH010000083.1:0-10236 GCA_044375095.1 Crocinitomicaceae bacterium | reverse complement strand
GGAAAGAGAGTGTAGTATTTAATTGAATACTCGATCTATCTCTTTTCACTTCATTTAATTTGGTGTAAATTTCGATATTTACGCTAATTATTATGTCTACCTCTTTACCTAAATCCTCAAGAAAACACGTCCTATTATTCCTGTTTTCTCTCTTAATATTGGTTTTTATTCCACGTGTGTTTTTGTATGTTGGTTCATCCCACTTGAATAGTCCTCAAAGAATTACCTCAACCAATCATTTTTATTCGAAGTCAAAAAAGAACTTTTCAATTCCTACTCAACGAAAGAGTTGGAAAAAGCGAAGAACTTACTATAATAGGCCAAGTAAACGCTTCAATCCCAATGAATATAAATTGGAGGATTGGATGAAACTTGGGTTATCGGAAAAACAATCGGCGGTTATTTTAAAATTCACAAAACACGGCATCTATTCAATAGAAAAACTCGAGCGTATTTTTGTAATACCTTCAGAATTATTTGCGTTGATTAAAGATTCAGTTTATTTCCCTGATAGATGGGAAAAGAAAAACGATCAGTACGATAGATCGGTAAATAAAGTGACCTTACCAAAATCAATAATTGAATTGAATACATCTTCACAGGAACAACTAGAGTCAATAAAAGGTGTCGGACCATTTTTTGCCAAACAAATAATTCGCTACCGAGAACGTCTGGGTGGGTACATTTCAATCGATCAACTAAGCGAAGTTTGGAAAATGAATGACTCCATTGCCGAGCGAATTTCACCGTATTTGGATATTGATCCAACACAGTTGAGAAAACTGAATATAAACCAAGCCGAAATTGAGGAATTGAAGAATCACCCATACATCACATGGAATATGGCTAATTCAATTGTTAAGATGCGTGCACAGCTAGGTAGTTTTACATATCTAGAGGAATTAAAAAAATCGAAATTGATTTCGGATGAAACCTTTGAAAAGATTAAACCTTATTTAACTTTGTAGCATGAGGCTACAAGATCAAATCAAACAAACTATTCGAGATGTATACGATTTCCCTAAACCAGGCATCGTATTCAAGGATATCTCAACCATCATGTTGGATCCAGTTCTTTCAAATGCTATTTTGAATCACCTTGAGGAAACCTATAAATCTATGGGCCTTGATGCAGTGGCAGGGATTGAAAGTAGAGGTTTTTTGTTTGGTTACCCGTTGGCTATGAGGTTAGGTATTCCGTTTGTGCTTATTCGAAAAGCGGGAAAGCTACCCTACAAGAAGATAAGTTACGATTATGAACTGGAATATGGAAATGCAACGATTGAAATGCATACCGATGCGGTGAAAGAAGGTATGAATGTGCTAATTCATGATGACCTTTTAGCCACTGGTGGTTCTGCAGCTGCAGCTGCTCAATTAATCCTAAAATCTGGTGGAAATGTGGCCGGATTTAATTTTCTAGTAGCACTTAATTTTTTAGGTGGTAACGAAAGATTAAAACACATTTCAGACAATATTATTAACTTAGTCGAGTATTAAGATCAAACAAAAATCTACAGAAACCATCAAGCAATGAATTTTGAATTAAATGAAAACCAACGCATGATCGCACAAATGGTGCGTGATTTTGCTGAAAAAGAAATTCGACCTTATCGAAACCAATGGGACGACGAAGAGTTTTTTCCTGTGGATGCCATGAAGAAAATGGGAGAACTGGGCTTACTTGGTATATACATCCCTGAAGAATATGGCGGTTCTGGTTTTGGGTATTATGAATATGCCACAGCGTTAATGGAATTAGGAAAAGTATGTGGAGGAGTTGGTTTGAGTGTTGCAGCGCACAATTCGCTGTGTTCAGGTCATATTTACTATCACGGAACAGAGGATCAAAAAAGAAAATACTTGCCAAAATTGGCAACTGGGGAATTTATAGGTGCTTGGGGTTTGACAGAGCCGAATACGGGTTCTGATGCTATGCGAATGAAAACCGTTGCGGTTAAAGATGGAGATTATTGGGTGATAAATGGTGCCAAAAACTGGATTACCCATGGATTATCAGGTGACCTTTCGGTAGTTCTTGTTAGAACAGGTGATTTACTTGACAGTAACGGAATTACAGCGTTTATTATTGAAAAAGGGACGCCTGGTTTTTCTGCAGTAAAAATAAAGGACAAGTTCGGGGTTCGTGCGAGTGAAACAGCTGAACTTATTTTTGACAACGTTCGCGTACACGAGAGCCAAGTAATTGGGCAAGTTGGACATGGATTCAAGCAGGCCATGCAAATCCTGGATGGGGGGCGTATTTCTATTGCTGCGCTAAGTTGTGGTGTTGCGAGAGGTGCTTTTGAAGCAGCTACAAAATACGCGAAAGAAAGAGAACAATTTGGACAGCCAATCGCCAATTTCCAAGCAATAGGTTTTAAGCTTGCGGACATGGCGACAGAAATTGAAGCGGCTGAGTTATTGACGTTTCAGGCGGCAGACCTGAAAAATCGAAAGCAACCAGTGACAAAGGCGGGTGCATTCGCGAAGTATTTTTCAAGTGAAGTAGCCGTGAAATGCGGAAATGAAGCGATGCAAATAATGGGCGGATACGGCTATACAAAGGAATACCCAGCAGAGAAATACCTGAGGGATGCTCGACTTATGACTATAGGCGAAGGTACTTCAGAAATACAAAAATTAGTTATTTCAAGAGAAATTTTAAAATAAGGTTGTTGAAAATGAATTTAAGTACTATATTTGCAACCCATTATTGAAATTTAATAGACGAATATTATGCTGATCATTCCAGTAAAAGAAGGAGAAAACATCGAAAGAGCGTTAAAGAAGTACAAGAAGAAGTACGATAAAACGAATGTTATGAAAGAATTGCGTCGTCGTAAAGAATTCACAAAGCCTTCTGTCGTATCCCGTCAGGAAAAAATTAAAGCGTCATATGCTCAAAAAATGAAATCTGCAGAAATGTAGTAACATTTTATAAAAGATATCGTTAAGGAGCCTATGGCTCCTTTTTTATTTCTTAAAGATTTTATAGTTTACCTTGAGATTGAAAAAAGGTATTCTAAACATACGCTTTTAGCTTATCAGAAAGACCTGGAACAATTTATAGAATTTTCTTCGGAAAGGGGAAAAATTGAATTAAGTAAAATCGCACGGGGAGATATCAGATCATGGATTGTAGGTCTTTCTGATGCTCAACTTGAAAATAAATCAATTAACCGAAAACTTTCCGCCCTTCGAAGTTTTTTTAAATGGCTTAAAAAGGAAAAGATAGTAGAAAGCAGTCCGCTTTTAAAGATAACCGGACCAAAAAACGCGAAGAGATTGCCAGGATTCGCAAAAGAATCCGAGTTGGCGTCAGAACGAATTGAACCGCTGTTTTCTAAAGACTTTAATGGGTTACGCGATCAGGTTATGGTGGAATTATTCTATCAAACAGGTATACGACTCAGTGAATTGCTTCAATTAAAGAATGATCAAATAACTCAGGTAAGTATTAAGGTCCTTGGAAAGCGCAACAAGGAACGATTAATACCTATATCAAAAGAGCTAGCAGATCTCATTGGTTCCTATCGACAAGTTAAACTAAGAATGGGGTTGGACTCGTCATTTTTATTAGTTACCGAGAAAGGGAATAATCTCTACGCCAAATTTGTTTATCGAAGAATTAATAATTACCTTAGGAAAGCAACGAGTTTAGAAAAATGCAGTCCACATGTATTGAGGCATACATTTGCTACCCATCTTTTAAATAATGGTGCAGGGTTAGAAACCTTGAAGAATTTATTGGGTCATGCGAATCTATCGGCAACGCAGGTTTACACACATAATTCGTTTGCACAGTTAACCAATATTTATTCACAAGCTCACCCAAGGGGAGCTAAAATTGATTGATTATGGAAATTCAAGTGCATGCTATTCATTTTACCGCGGACAAAAAATTAGTTGATTTTATTCACAGCAAAGTTGGTAAGTTAGAATTGTTTTTTGATCATATAACTGCTTGTGAAATATACCTGCGCCTAGATAAGGATCAAGAAAAAGAAAATAAAATTTCAGAAATTAAAATGCTCATCCCCGGCAAAACGTTAATTGCTAAAAAACAGTGCAAGACGTTTGAAGAAGCGACAGATTTAGCCGTTGAAGCACTTCGAAAGCAAGTCGTTAAGCACAAAGAAAAAGTTTAATTCATTACAATCCAGTGTGTAATAAAAGGAAGACAGTCTGTGGCTGTCTTTTTTTTTATTTTTTTTTGTTGATTTCATTGTCCATAAAGAAATCTTTCATAGATTTGCAATCCCAAAACAAGGGATAAAAAGCTTAAAACGTTCTTTTTAGTACTGTTTACCAATATTGCCGATGTAGCTCAGCTGGCTAGAGCAGCTGATTTGTAATCAGCAGGTCGGGGGTTCGAGTCCCTCCATCGGCTCAATTAAAATGTTGGGGATGTCGCATAGTGGCTATTGCAGCAGACTGTAAATCTGTCACCTCACGGTATCGTTGGTTCGAGTCCATCCATCCCCACTAAAATTAAATTAATAAGCGGGAGTAGCTCAGTTGGTAGAGCGTCAGCCTTCCAAGCTGAGGGTCGCGAGTTCGAATCTCGTCTCCCGCTCACAAATGAAAGAAGCCGGTGTAGCTCAGGGGTAGAGCGCTTCCTTGGTAAGGAAGAGGTCACGAGTTCAAATCTCGTCATTGGCTCCAGAGAAAAAACCGTGTTTCACTCAGTGATGGGTGAAATTTTGTATATTAAAAAGTTTGTTTTTTTTATTAACTAAGTAACAAAGTAGAACAATGGCTAAGGAAAATTTTGACCGTTCCAAACCACACGTGAACATCGGGACTATTGGTCACGTAGATCACGGTAAAACAACATTGACTGCAGCGATCTCCAGCGTACTTGCTGGTAAAGGTCTTGCTCAGGCACGTGATTTCTCTTCAATTGATAACGCTCCTGAAGAAAAAGAACGTGGTATTACTATTAACACGTCACACATTGAGTACGAAACTGCTAATCGTCACTATGCGCACGTTGACTGTCCAGGTCACGCGGATTACGTAAAGAACATGGTTACTGGTGCTGCTCAGATGGATGGTGCAATTCTTGTAGTTGCTGCGACTGACGGACCAATGCCACAAACACGTGAGCACATCCTTTTAGGACGTCAGGTTGGTGTTCCAAGATTGGTAGTATTCATGAATAAAGTAGACATGGTTGACGACGCAGAGTTGTTAGAGCTTGTTGAAATGGAAGTTCGTGAATTATTGTCTTTCTATCAATATGATGGTGATAACGCACCTGTAATCAAAGGGTCTGCACTTGGTGCATTGAACGGAGAGCCACAGTGGGTTGCAACAGTTGAAGAGCTTATGGAAGCTGTAGATACTTACATCGAACTTCCTCCACGTGATGTCGATAAGGCATTCTTGATGCCAGTTGAAGACGTTTTCACGATTACTGGTCGTGGAACTGTTGCAACAGGTCGTATCGAAACGGGTGTTATTAACTCAGGTGAGTCTGTTGACATACTTGGTATGGGTGATGTTAAATTATCATCTACAGTAACAGGTGTTGAGATGTTCCGTAAGATTCTTGATCGCGGTGAAGCTGGAGACAATGTAGGTTTATTACTTCGTGGAATTGAGAAATCTCAAATCAAACGAGGAATGGTTATTTGTAAACCAGGATCAACAACTCCTCACACTGAGTTTAAGGCAGAGATTTATGTCTTGAAAAAAGAAGAAGGTGGTCGTCATACACCATTCCACAACAAATACCGTCCACAGTTCTATTTCCGTACTACGGATGTGACTGGTGAGATCTTCTTAACAGATGGTCGTGAGATGGTTATGCCAGGTGATAACGTTTCCATTACTGTTAAATTGATCGTACCTGTTGCGATGGATAAAGGTCTTCGTTTCGCGATTCGTGAAGGTGGACGTACAGTTGGTGCGGGTCAGGTGACTGAAATCGTTTCTTAATTGAAATAACATAAATGTTTATAAGGGGAGTTCGCTCCCCTTTTTTAAACGGGCGTAGCTCAGCTGGTAGAGTAGTGGTCTCCAAAACCATTGGTCGTGGGTTCGAATCCTACCGCCCGTGCAAATAAAATAAGTAAAGTGGCTAAATTTAGAGAATACATCAACGAAACAGTGAACGAAATGATTCACAACGTTTCATGGCCAACATGGAAGGAACTTCAGGCAAATACAATTGTTGTCGTTGTTGCTTCTATAATCATAGCCTTGATCATTTTTGCTATGGATTTCGGCTTCGGAATATCTTCTACAGAGAAAGATTCCTTTTGGAAGGGAGCAATGGGCTTTATTTACGATATGTTCTGATAAAAAAATATTGACATGGGTGAAATAAAGAAGCGTTGGTATGTAGTTCGTGCTGTTAGTGGCAAGGAAAAAAAGGTAAAAGAGTACTTAGATTTGGAAATTACCAGATTGAAGTTAACTGATTTTGTAGATCAAGTTTTGATTCCTACAGAAAAGGTCTTTCAAATTCGAAATGGCAAAAAAGTAAGCAAAGAAAGAGCTTATTTGCCTGGTTATGTATTGATCGAAGCAGCTTTAGTTGGTGAGGTTCCCCATGTAATTAAAAGTATTCCTAACGTTATCGGTTTTTTAGGAACTGAAAAAGGTGGCGATCCTGTTCCAATGAGGTTGTCAGAAGTAAATAGAATATTAGGAAAAGTTGACGAACTTGCTGAAACAGAAGAGGAAATGAAAATTCCGTTTGTTGTCGGTGAGTCTGTTAAAGTAATAGATGGTCCATTTAATAACTTCAGTGGTGTGATTGATGAAATCAATGAGGACAAAAAGAAACTGAAAGTTATGGTTAAAATATTTGGACGAAAGAACCTTCTCGAGTTGAGTTACATGCAAGTCGAAAAGGAAATTTAAATTGTTTATTAACCGTAGGAGTGGGTACGACGATTAAAGCTTCCCGTCTTAACTCATGTTTGACTACATAATTTGAATACAAATGGCTAAAGAAGTAGCAGCGTTGATCAAATTACAGATCAAGGGTGGTGCAGCCAATCCTTCACCTCCAGTAGGACCAGCACTTGGTGCGAAAGGAGTGAACATCATGGAGTTCTGTAAGCAGTTTAATGCTAGAACCCAAGATCGTCCGGGAAAGGTTACACCAGTGGTTATCACCGTATATGGTGATAAATCCTTTGATTTTGTATTAAAAACCCCACCGGCAGCTGTTCAGATTGTTGAACACACCAAAATCAAAAAAGGATCTTCAGAACCGAACAAATCTAAAGTAGGAAACATTACTTGGGATCAAATTCGTACAATTGCTGAGGATAAATTGCCTGATCTTAACTGTTTTACAGTTGATGCAGCAATGACTATGATTGCGGGAACTGCGCGTAGTATGGGTGTAACAGTAAAGGGTGGTGATGCACCTAAATCAAATTAATCATGTTATGAAAAGAGTATCAAAAAAACGAAAAGAAGTTTTGGCGAAATTCGACTTGTCAAAACCGTACTCCTTGACAGAAGCATGTGATTTGGTTAAGGGTATTTCAACTACTAAATTCGATGCCTCTGTTGATATCAGTGTGCGTCTAGGGGTTGACCCACGTAAAGCGAATCAAATGGTTCGTGGTACAGTGGCGTTACCTCATGGTACAGGTAAAGACGTTCGCGTTCTAGTGCTTTGTACACCAGACAAGGAAGCTGAGGCTAAAGCAGCTGGAGCTGATCATGTTGGTCTAGACGATTATATTGATAAAATCAAAGGTGGATGGACGGATATCGATGTGATAATTACAATGCCAGCAGTTATGGGTAAGGTAGGTGCACTTGGACGAATTTTAGGTCCACGTGGATTAATGCCGAATCCTAAAACAGGTACTGTAACTATGGAGGTTGGTAGAGCTGTTGAAGAAGTTAAAGCGGGTAAAATTGATTTCAAGGTTGACAAATACGGTATCGTACATTCTGCGGTCGGTAAGGTGAGCTTTGATGGCACGAAACTACGTGAAAATGCCAACGAACTAATTCAACAACTTGTCAAGTTAAAGCCTTCTGCAGCGAAAGGTACGTACATCAAAAGTATTTACATAAGTTCTACTATGAGTCCTGGTATCCAAGTGGATGCGAAGTCAGTAGTTGCTTAAAAAATTTAGTATATGACTAGAGAAGAAAAAGCAAAGTACATTGAGGATCTTGCACAGGAAATAAGTAGTGCAAGCTTCTTCTACCTCGCAGACACAGCGGAACTAACAGTTGATGTAGTAAATAACCTGCGTAGAAGATGTTTCCAATCAAATATTAAGATGCGTGTTGTAAAAAACACACTTCTTGAAAAAGCTATGGACCGTGTTGAAGGAAAAGACTTTGATGCGTTAAAAAGCACTTTGAGTGGAGCGACTTCTATCATGTTTTCAGAAGTAGGTAACGCACCTGCAAGATTGATTCAAGAATTCCGTAAAAAGAATGATAAACCAATCTTAAAAGGAGCTTATATCGATGAGGCAATTTTCGTTGGTGATAATCAGTTAGATACGCTTGTATCTCTGAAGAGTCGCGAAGAATTAATCGGAGATATTATTGGTCTACTTCAAAGTCCTGCGAAAAACGTTGTGTCTGGACTTACAGGTGCTGGAAGCAAAATTGCTGGTATCCTGAAAACGCTCGAGGAACGAGCATAATTATTAAACAATTTTATTAAACCTTTTTTTAAATTAAATAAAAATGGCTGATTTAAAGCAAATTGCGGAAACGCTAGTTAACTTAACGGTTAAAGAAGTAAATGAGTTAGCAACTATCCTTAAGGATGAGTACGGTATCGAGCCTGCTGCTGCTGCTGCACCTATTATGATGGCTGCTGCTGGTGGTGCTGGTGAAGCTGCTGAAGAGAAAACTGAATTTGACGTTATCTTGAAAGCAGGTGGACCAAACAAACTTGCGGTTGTTAAACTTGTGAAAGAATTAACTGGAAACGGTTTGAAAGAGTCTAAAGATTTAGTTGATGGAGCTCCTGCAACTTTGAAAGAAGCAGTTTCTAAAGACGAAGCTGAAGGACTTAAAAAGTCTCTTGAAGAGGCTGGTGCAGAAGTTGAAATTAAGTAATTATCACCTTCATAATCAGGAAAGGCGTCCCGAATTTCGGGATGCCTTGTCCTGTTTTTAGCGTTTAACGCTCGTTTAGAAGTCCATTTTAAACTTTAAAATTGATTGGCCTTGGCAACATCAAGCAATACATCGTCCAGAATTAATTTTGCATCAAGCAAAGCGCAATTCGATTATCCAGACTTTTTGGATATACAATTAAAATCGTTTCAAGAGTTTTTCCAGTTAGAAACAACTCCTGAGAACCGAGAAAGTGAAGGCCTATACAAGGTTTTTGCAGAAAATTTCCCAATAACAGATACGAGAAATCAGTTCGTACTCGAGTTTTTGGACTATTTTATTGATCCACCTAGATACACCATTGATGAGTGTATTGAGCGTGGACTCACTTACAGTGTTCCGCTTAAGGCGAAACTAAAACTGTATTGTACCGATCCTGAACACGAAGACTTCGAAACAATAGTTCAGGACGTTTACTTAGGTACAATTCCTTACATGACACCAAAAGGGTCTTTTGTTGTGAATGGAGCCGAACGTGTAATTGTCTCCCAATTACATCGTTCTCCTGGAGTTTTCTTCGGGCAAAGCCGTCACGCAAATGGAACTAAATTATATTCAGCCAGAGTTATTCCGTTTAAGGGTTCCTGGATCGAATTCGCGACGGATATCAACAGCGTGATGTATGCGTACATAGATCGTAAAAAGAAGTTACCAGTTACAACTCTGTTTAGAGCGATTGGTTATGAAAGCGATAAGGATATCCTTGAAATCTTCGGTTTAGCAGATGAAGTAAAAGCGAATAAAGCAAATTTGAAGAAGGTTACAGGTAGAAAACTTGCAGCGCGTGTTCTAAAATCTTGGATTGAAGATTTTGTAGACGAGGATACAGGTGAAGTAGTTTCTATCGAACGAAATGAGGTTCTTCTTGATCGTGAAACAATTCTTGAAGATGTGCATATTGATCTAATTGTAGATTCTGGTGTTAAAAATATTATACTTCACAAAGAAGATGTGAATAGTGCCGATTTTACAATAATCTACAATACTTTACAAAAAGATACTTCAAACTCAGAGAAAGAAGCGGTAGAGCATATTTATCGTCAATTGAGAAATGCTGAACCACCTGATTATGAAACAGCAAAAGGCGTTTTTGAAAAATTGTTCTTTTCTGAT
>JBILNH010000082.1:0-10278 GCA_044375095.1 Crocinitomicaceae bacterium | reverse complement strand
ACCCATGATGGCGTTGATCCAGAAGTAACCGCACGCATGAACGAGGTTATTAAAGGGTTAGAGTCTCATGGCCATCAGGTCCAATTGGTATCTTTCCCATATATGGATTATATGGTTCCTACATATTATGTGTTATCCACAGCTGAGGCATCTTCTAATCTTTCTCGATTTGATGGCGTGCATTACGGATACCGCAGTCCTGACGCAATAGGCGTTGAGGAAACGTATAAAAAATCACGTAGTGAAGGTTTTGGGAAGGAAGTGAAACGCCGCATTATGGCAGGAACTTTCGTCTTATCTCACGGATATTATGATGCGTATTATACGAAAGGCCAAAAAGTTAGAAGGGTGTTAAAGGATAAAACCGACGAATTATTTAATCATTTTGACGCTGTGATCTTGCCAACAACACCTTCTACAGCTTTTGAACTTAACGCGGTTAGTGATCCAATACAAATGTATTTGCAGGATATTTTCACAGTGCACGCTAACTTAACTGGAAATCCAGCTATTTCACTGCCTATTGGGCACCACTCGAACGGTTTACCTTTTGGTATTCAAGTGATGACTGCTCAATTTGCCGAAAAAAAATTAATTGATACCTCAGCTGAGCTAATTAAATGCATGAACGAATGAAGCAATTCATTTTCATTTTTTTGTTATCCATTTCGAGTGGAACGCTTTTTTCGCAGCGAGGTAATCATCTTGTAAAACCCTCCGACACCTTAAAGCGCGACGCATTCATCAATACTGTCGAACAAAGTCTACAACTCTTTTTAGCTGAATACGTCAATAAAAACAATTACGATTCCATCATCACCGCCTTGAATTACGAACCGGGTGATGAGCCTGCATTCACCGACGAAGTCTATTGCGAAAGATTGGAGAAAATGAATGCGATGAGTCCCTTTCAGCTCGATTGCAATTCCATTACACTTTCTACCATAAAGTTCTTTGTAAAAAGCAGGAGAGGCTTCGTTAGAATAGCATTGGGAAGATCGGCAGTGTACTTCGATATGTTCGAAGAAAAATTAGCCGAATATGGGTTGCCAATTGAATTGAAATACTTAGCTGTAATTGAAAGTGGTCTAAGACCTCAAGTTAAATCGAAAGCAGGTGCACTTGGGTTATGGCAATTTATGTACCGCACAGGATTACATTACGGACTCAAAGAAAATTCATACATCGACGAACGTATGGATCCTGCACTTGCAACGGATGCTGCTTGTCGGTTTCTGCGCCAGTTGTATGGAATTTATGGTGATTGGAATCTTGCACTAGCAGCGTACAATGCAGGACCTGGAAACGTAAATAAAGCCATAAGACGCTCTGGAAATAAAACTACGTACTGGGAAGTTAGGCCGTTTCTTCCTTCTGAAACCCAAGGCTATGTCCCTAATTTTATTGCTGCAGCCTATTTAATGACCTATCATGCCGAGCACAATATCATTCCAATGGAAGCCAAAATTCACGATGCGCAATTGGATACAATGTGTTTGACTAATGGCGTGCACATGTCGACCATCTCAAAATTAACGAACTGGCCAGAGGAAGATGTGAAGACGTTAAATCCAGTGTATAAAACGAATTACATTCCAGCCACTACTCCACCGCAATGTATTTCAGGACCGTTAGACAAAATAGGATTGATCGTTTCGTTTGAAGACAGCCTTTATGCCTTAGAAAAACGCTTGTTCAGTCCACAAATTACACCACCAAAACCTCCAGATCCGGTATTGGTTGTTAAGCAATCACCTTCGGATAGCAGCTTCACAACTGACTCATTAGGTGTTGAGCAATTACCGGCCGACGGAAGTTACGTTTACCATAAGGTGAAATCAGGCGAAACAATGGGAACGATTTCCTCAAAATATGGTCTTTCTGTAGAACAGATCATGGAATGGAACGCCTTGAGAACAACCAATATTTATGTTGGTCAACGACTGCGTCTTAAAAATGGCGCAAGTACCATAAAACCAAAGCCTACGCCGCCTGCACCAAAACCAACTAAAAAATATTACACGGTCAAAGCAGGAGATAATTTTTCAAGAATCGCCCAACGGTATGGCCTCACTCAAGCGCAACTTTCTAAATTAAATCCGGGCGTCAATATCAACCGCATTTCAGTTGGACAACGGTTGCGTGTGAAATAAAAGTCACTGTATGACCATCTCAGCAGTAATCATCACCCTTAATGAGGAGCGAAATATTGAGCGTTGTTTGCGCTCATTATCTGGTGTAGTTGATGAAATTGTCGTTATTGATTCCTTTTCAAAAGACAAAACGGAGGAAATCTGTCGGGCTTACCATGCGCGGTTCATTCAACAATCGTTTTTAGGTCATATTCAACAAAAAAATTTCGCCATTGATCAAGCCTCCTGCGAATGGGTTTTATCACTTGATGCTGACGAAGCATTGAGCGAAGATCTTCGAAACAGCATTCTTCATGTAAAATCAACTGCCACTTTTGATGGCTACCGAATGAACCGACTTACCAATTACTGTGGACATTGGGTAAAGCATTGTGGTTGGTATCCAGACACGAAATTAAGATTGGTTAAAAAAAACAACGCGCGCTGGAAAGGCGTTAATCCACACGACAGACTAGAAATGAATGCCAATGAGGAAACCGGATGGCTTTCAGGTGACTTGTTACACTATTCCTACTACACGAAAGAGGATCATTTGCGTCAAATTGAGTACTTTGGTGATATTGCAGCACGTGAGCTCTATCAGCAAGGAGGAAAGTCGTCCTGGGTTAAAATCATCCTCAAAACAATCGCTCAATTCATCAAAAGCTTCGTTATTAAACGCGGTTTTTTAGATGGTAAAACTGGATTCGTCATTTCACGACTTAGTGCTTTCGCAACGTTCCGAAAATACATCAAATTGAAAAACTTGTATGAAGCTAAATGAGGTGAAACGGATTCTTATTTCCAGAACGGATAGTATTGGAGATGTAGTGCTTACACTTCCTATGTGCAGTTGGATAAAAGAACACTATCCAACGGCAGAACTCATCTATTTAGGAAGAAGCTATACCCAGCCCGTCGTTGCCTGTTTTTCACCTGTAGATCGATTTATTGACTGGAACGAACTTGAAAAACTACCTACAGTAGAAAAGATCAGTTTTTTCAGAGAACTGGATGCAGATGTTGTTCTGCATGTATTCCCAAATAAGGAAGTCGCAGCGCTCTGTCGAAAAGCTAAAATACCTTACCGCATTGGCACATCACACCGCAGTTTTCATTTGTTGACTTGCAACTACCGATTGAATTTTTCACGAAAACGTTCCGACTTACATGAGGCTCAATTAAATTTTGAACTTTTAAAACCTCTCGGACTAAAAGTTATTCCTTCAATCGAGGGATTAAACGGTTGGGTGAATCCATTTCAAGTACCTCATCAATCTGAAGTAGCAAGATCAAAGAAACGCGTGATCATTCACCCTAAATCGCAAGGAAGCGCGTTAGAATGGCCATTGAAGAAGTACAGTGAACTCGCTTTAAAACTCGCTAACACTGGTGTAGACGTATTTTTTTCGGGTACAGAAACCGAAGGCGCAATGTTTCGTTCATCCATACCTTCGCATGAACTCATTCACGATTGTTCAGGAACAATGGATCTCTCAACGTTCATTTCCTTTATCTCCGAAGCGGATGCATTGATCGCGTGTTCAACCGGTCCTCTACATATTGCGGCAAGTACAGGAATTCACGCTGTTGGATTGTTTTCGCCTAAACGACCCATTCACCCGGGTAGGTGGTCACCAATAGGGAAACATGTTTCAGTGTTGACATTCGATAATGATTGCCCAACGTGTAAAAAAGGAAAATCCTGCAATTGTATCGAGGACATTGAAGTTGACCTTGTATTCAAAACAATTGTTGACGGGTTTGATGCGTGAAGCGATTCTATTTCTAACCAATTCGACTCTTTTGACGGCAGTTGCAGCAACTGCTCTTTATTCAGGTGTCGCCTATAATTATGGGAAATTCAATGCCCTAATGGCAGCATTCATTGGAAGCTCCACATGGGCAGTTTACCTTTTACATCGGTTAATTAAAGTGCACCAAGGAACCATCTCAGACCCACGATTGAAGCATTGGTTGATTCGAAATTTTCGTCTGCTTAGTTTTTTACTTGTTATGCTATTTCTCAGCGTAGTACTATTGCTTTTCTTTTTGAAATTGACTTCGGTACAATGGATTTACCTTTTGCTATTTTCATTCATCAGCATTTGGTATGTCATTCCGGTTGGGGGAAATGCGGTAAGGAATATCCCCTATGTCAAAAGTCCGATTGTAGCCATAACTTGGTCTCTTCACCTCTTCTATTTCCCACTATTTTTCGAAGAACCTGTAAAAGACTATTGGCTAGAAATCGTTAATTGGGCACTCTTCTTTTATGCGATTACCATTCCATTTGACAGCAGAGATAGTGAAAAAGATAGCGATAAAATGAAAACACTGCCACAACTCGTAGGAAAGAAAAATGCCGGGATTGTTGCCCTTCTTCTCATCGCTATTTTCGGTGTGATCGCTTTACTAGTGAACAATAAAATTGGAAATAACTTTATGTTCTGGTCAGTAATTTTGATCCTCACATTTACATTATATAGATTTCACCAATCGAAAAGCTATATCGCTTATGCTATTTTTGATCTTTTGATGATTTTACTCGGCAGTTCCTATTTCATTAACTGAAAAGCGCCCGAACGACCTCATCGATGCGACCACATTGAATTAGGTTAATTTTATAGTTTTTGGGATCAACTCCTTTGGAATACTTTGAAATAATCAGCGATGTAAATCCGAGCTTTTCAGCTTCGGAAATGCGCTGTTCTACCCGATTAACCGGCCGAACTTCTCCAGAAAGTCCGATTTCAGCACACAACGCCATTTTTGGATCAATTGGCAGGTCTGTATTTGAGGACAAAACCGCAGCTACAACAGCTAAGTCAATGGCCGGATCGTCCACCTTAATTCCTCCTGCAATGTTTAAAAACACATCCTTTGCGCCCAACTTGAATCCGCAGCGTTTCTCCATGACAGCGAGCAACATATTCAACCGCTTACCATCAAAGCCGGTAGATGAGCGTTGAGGCGTTCCATAGGCTGCCGTACTTACCAGTGCCTGAACTTCAATCAGCATCGGACGCATTCCTTCCATAGTGGCGGCAATCGCAATTCCACTTAACTGCTGATCCGTATTGGTAATTAAAATCTCCGAAGGATTCTCAACTTGACGGAGTCCATTGCCTTGCATTTCATAAATCCCCAGTTCGTTGGTGCTTCCAAACCTGTTTTTTACCGAACGAAGTAAGCGATAGACATGGTTGCGGTCACCTTCAAATTGCAAAACGGTATCCACCATGTGCTCCAATACTTTCGGTCCTGCAAGGGATCCTTCTTTCGTTATGTGGCCAATTAAAAAGACAGGAACACCCGTTTGTTTTGCGTACCGAAGCAATTGGGCGGTACATTCTCGGACTTGTGAAATACTACCAGGTGAACTTTCAATTTGACTTGAATACAACGTTTGAATCGAATCAATGACCAACAACTCCGGTTGCACCTGTTCGGCTTGCGTAAAAATGTGCTGAATATTGGTTTCAGTTAAGATGAAACATTGCTCACTTGACAATCCAATTCGTTCTCCACGCATTTTAATCTGGTGTTCACTTTCTTCACCCGACACATAAAGCACACGCAATTGGTTCTCAGTAATCGCGAGTTGAAGCATTAACGTCGATTTACCGATTCCAGGTTCGCCACCAAAAAGAATTAAGGAACCTGGCACAAGTCCACCACCAAGTACGCGATTCAATTCACCGTCGCGTAATTGTGCTCTTCGTGTAGCTTGTTCTTCTATTGTATGAATCGGCTGTGGTTTTGTAGGACGGTTACTTGACGTTGAAAAAGCAACTACCGAAGGGATATTTTTTTCAATAACCTCTTCAACAAATGTATTCCATTCATTACAGCTCGGACATTTACCTAGCCATTTCGGAGCTTCGTAACCACAATGTTGACAGAAATATGCCGATTTCACCTTAGCCATGCGAGATTTTAGGTAAAAATAGCGAAAATCTGCGCGAGTTAGTTGCCCTCGTCACGCATTGAATCAATATTCAACTTCCTTAATTTCGGGGCGACTCGAGCCGTAATTGCAACAACAAGAACGGTAAGAATGCCACCAAATACAATTGAAGGACGAATGCCAATGGCGCGTGCTGCAACCCCAGACTCAAATGCACCGATTTCATTTGATGAACCAATAAAGATTCCGTTTACAGCCGATACCCTTCCGCGCATATGATCAGGTGTTGCCAACTGCAAAATGGTATGGCGAATAACAACACTTACATTGTCAAAGGCGCCAGTAAAAAATAAGGCAATCCATGCCACCCAAAAATGGGTAGATAAACCAAAAACAATTGTTGCCACACCAAAAGCAGCAACAGAAAGAAACAGGTTTCTGCCTGCGTTTTTTGTTGGTGGCTTATAGGCAATTAGCAAAGCCATAATTACGGCACCAATAGCTGGGGCAGCACGCAAAAATCCAAGTTCACTTGCTCCGGCGTGCAAGACCTCCTTCGAAAAAGCTGGCAATAAGGCAACCGCCCCACCAAATAAAACGGCAAATAAATCAAGTGAAAGCGCACCAAGCAGGAGTTGATTCTTGAATACGAATCGTATTCCAGCAGTAAGTCGTTGCACTAATGGCTCTGATTCTAAACTTTTTGGAAGTGGTTTTGATGCAATAAATAGCATCGAAAAAAGTGCAATGACAAGAAAAATTAGATCTACAGTATAAGCTGCATAATAGCTGACTGCGATAATCATTCCGGCGACAGAGGGACCAATAACCGATCCTAAATGCCATACAGTGCTGTTCCATGTGGCCGCATTGGCATAAAGATTTCTTGGCACGATTTGAGCCATGAATGCCGGTAATGATGCACCTAAAAATCCACGGATTACCCCGACGGCACCGATGGCTAGGTATAAAGGAAACGTACCATAATTATTCAGAAATCTGGATTGATCTGTTGAACTGTATAGTAAAAACGCACCAACACCAATATAAATGGCAGTAAAAAACAGAATAATGCGCTTACGATTGAAGCTATCAGCTACATGTCCGGAGAAAAAACTGATGATGATGAAAGGAATGGCCTCTGCTAGACCGATCATTCCTAGTGCAAGAACATCATTCGTTAGGTCATAAATTTGCCAACCTACAATTACACTTTGCATTTGAATGGCAAGCGTAAGAAACAATCTGTTGGAAAGAAAAAAGGTAAACTCTCGAATACGCAGTGCTGCAAAAGGATCGTGTTTATCAGCTGCCTGCTTCATACACGCTGCTTATTTATCAAGCACTTTCGGTATTCTGAAATAGTCTGAATCCTTTTTCGGTGCATTTTTAAGCGCGTCATCTTGGGAGATCACTACGTTGATTTCATCTTCCCTCAAGTGATCGTAACCTTCAGTCATGAAAATCAGAGGTTCCACTCCATGCGTATCAACTTCACTCAATTTATCCATGAATTCAACGATGTTGTTGAGATCTGTGCGTATCGCATCTTTTTGATCTCCCTCAAAAGTCAGTCGAGCCAGATGCGCAATGTGTTCAACAGTTTCAGCCGAAATTTTCATACGTCAAAACTAACTATTTTTCTGCAATCCATGGATGTTCCTTCAGTAGTGGTTGATTGATCCGTTCAAAGCACACATCACGTATTTCCTTGTCGGTTAAGTCATTCATTTCTTCAGGCAACACAGCCGGATGAATATAGACACGGGAAATACCCGGTCGAGCAACTCCGAGTAAATCGAGCGGATCAGTAAACAGTTCATGATTGTTCGTGAACGTTATCGGGACAATAGGAATGGATAATTCTTTGGCTAAACGAAAAGCCCCGGTTTTAAAGGCCATCATTTTTGGTCTATTTTTATCGGGTATTCCTCCTTCAGGGTAAATAACGATTGACCAGCCATCAACTGCCGCTTTTTTGGCCTGAATAAAGGATTTCGCTGCCTTACCTCTATCTTGGCGGTGAACCGGAATATTTAATCCATTGAAATACGTTTTAAGTATTGGGTACGCCAGAATTTCTCCTTTTCCCATGAATAAAAATGGATGCTCTGGCAAAAGGGAATGCATGAGGAATATGTCAAGGTATGACGCATGATTAGCAATAATCACGTATGGTCCTTTGGGCAACTTTGCACGTTCAATAATTCGGATGCCATAGAAACAAAAAATACGCATCACCCAACTCCACACAACAAATAGGTAAAAGCTCTTTTTCTTCCAAGTTTCACGCGAAAGTAGAACAGCGAAAAAAGGATAAAATAAGATGGCAAAGAGGACAAATACTAGTCCTACCCAGCATTTCCATAGTAAACCTAAAATCCCCCGAATGAACTTCATAAGCCAAAGGTACATTTTATATTGCCATTGTCACGCGAATTCCTTTCGGCTAAAATAACTACCTTCGTACAAAGAGAACTTACGATCATGGCTCGAATTTTAACGGGCGTTCAGAGTACAGGAACCCCACATTTAGGAAATCTTTTAGGCGCAATTATTCCAGCTATTGAACTGGCTCACCAACCCGGAAACGATTCATTCTTATTCATTGCGGATATGCATTCGTTAACTCAGATAAAGGAAGGAGAGCTGCTGAAGGAAAATACTTACAGCACTGCGGCAACATGGTTGGCTTTTGGTCTCGACACATCAAAGGTGGTTTTTTACCGGCAGTCTGATGTACCAGAAACAGCGGAATTAGCATGGTACCTCAGCTGTTATTTTCCTTTTCAACGGTTGACACTCGCGCATTCGTTCAAAGACAAAGCGGATCGACTAGAAGATGTAAATGCCGGATTGTTTACCTACCCAATGCTGATGGCGGCGGACATTTTATTGTACGATGCTGAAATTGTCCCTGTCGGAAAAGATCAGCTACAGCACCTAGAGATCACGCGCGATGTAGCTTCTCGTTTTAATCATCAAATGGGGGAAACATTGATATTACCAGATGCTAAAGTGCAAGAATCTACCATGTATGTGCATGGAACTGACGGACAAAAAATGAGCAAATCACGCAACAATACGATCAACATTTTCCTTCCGGAGAAAGAATTGCGTAAACAAGTGATGAGCATAGTCACAGATTCTAAAGGTCTCGAAGAATCAAAAGATCCGAATTCATGTAATGTATTCCATTTGTATAGTTTGTTGGCAAATGAACTTGAGGTGAATCAGTTAAGTGAGAAGTACCTGTCAGGTGGATTTGGTTATGGCCATGCAAAGCAAGCATTACTCGAACTGATTCTTGACCGCTTTGCTCGTCAGCGAGAAAAGTACACGCATTTGATGACTAACAAATCGGAAATCGACGTTGCACTTGCAGAAGGAGCAAAAAAAGCACGTATTGTGGCACAAGGAGTTATAGGTCGTGTGCGAAATAAAGTCGGTTTCGGTCACTAATTTCATGTCTTTCGTATATTTGGTTCAGGACTACTGACCATGCGAGCTGTTTTACATGTATTTTTTCTTTTTAACATTCTCGTTTCTTGTACAAATGAGGAGCAGCCCGTTCGCGCAAAAGGCGGAAGGTATTATGGTGGATCATTCAGTTTTATTTCGCCTGAAAGGGTAACCAATTTATTTCCATTAGCTACAAATGATGTGCATTCGCAGCGGGTTAATGCGCAAGTATTCGAAACGCTGTTGCGGATTAACGGAAAAACGATGAAAATCGAGCCCGGCTTAGCAGAGTCGTATAGTTTCGATGCAACAAAAAATGAATATACGTTCAACCTGCGCAAGGATGTATTGTTTCACGAAGATGACTGTTTCGATCACGTTTCTCGAGAAATGACAGCTGAAGATGTCAAATTCACCTTAGAAATGGCGTGTTCAGGACTAGAAATCAACAAGATGGGAGCGGTATTTTCGGGAAGAATTAAAGGAGCTGCTGAATTTTATAAAAAAACACGAACCCGTTTGAACCCTCAAGGTGTGTCGGGAATACGTGCCATCGACAAGTATACACTTGCCATTCGATTGGAAAAGCCATTTATTGGTTTTGAACAGTTGCTGACGATGTCAACTTTAGGGATTTTTTCCAAGAAAGCATACGAATTTTATGCAAAGAATATTGTTATGCATCCTATTGGTACAGGTCCTTTTCGATTAAATAAATTGGATAATGATGGATTGGTGCTACTAAAAAATACCGAATATTGGAGGAAAGATAAC
>JBILNH010000080.1:0-10359 GCA_044375095.1 Crocinitomicaceae bacterium | reverse complement strand
GTTTCCACGGTATCGCTCAAGCTGGCAGCACCACTAACTGTTAATTTACTTATCGCGCCGATAAATCCAAGTTTCGCTTCACCTTCACCTGCCTGACTTCCAAGGTAACCAAAACCAGCTGCGCACGTCTGTGCGATGTTTTCAATGATAGCGGATGATGAAACCGATCCATTTTCAAAAAAGACATTATCCTCCTTGATTTCAAATGAAGTACTGAAGCCGCTGTCATCTGCACGAAGCAAGTGATCGATCATAATAAACGGTTCCCGTTGCGGAATGATTGTTTTTACCGCTGACTGATTAATGAGCATAATAATCGTAAAAATTAAACCACTGATCTGGCGCTTCTTGCACCATTTCTTCTAATCGCTTAACATAAAGAGATGCTAATTGTTCCGGAGAATCAGCTTGCCAAATGGGTTCGGTTGCTGATAATGCGTAATGAAAACTTCCTTTTTTGATAGCGAAGACAAAAGTAACAGGAACCTTGAATTTATGTGCCATAATAAACGGCCCTGCAGGAAAATGAGCTTTTCCGTTTAAAAAAGGCAATAAATAGGTTTTCCCCTGATCCATTATCCGATCGGCATGGAGGGCGATTAATTCGTTTCGTTTGAGCGCTTGATGAATGGTAATCAGGTGAGACATGTCGTCCTTTATTGGAATCAACTTGAACTTGGCAGATTCTGTCTCTTTTTCGAGGTACTGTTTGATTTTCTCCACTTCAGCATCCAGCATAAGGACGTTAATATCTGCTGTGATGCGTTCACCTATCAACTGTCCCGCATTTTCCCAATTCCCCACGTGTGCAGAAATAAAAAATCCGCCTTTGCCATTCGCATAAATGGAGCGAAGTGCCTCTTCGTTTTGAAAACTGTGTGTGTACTGTTTTTTGCGCCAGGTTTTCAGCGCTACTCTATCGATGAGTACCTGTGCGAATCGGTAAAACGTTTTGGCCGATAAACGCAAAGACTTTGATACGCCGAATCCGAATCCGATGGTATAAAACTGCACCAACGCTCGGCGTTCTTTAGCGGAAAAAAGAACATAATAGGCAACAACGAATAAGCCGAAAAAGTAGCTAAATCTGACACCAAAAAATCGAATGCAAAACACAAAAAAGCGGTAACCCCAAAGGCTGCCCTTTGTTTTACCATCCCATTTTTTTTCCATTCAATCGGGTTATTGGAGCTTTTGTTCTACGAGTTGGTAAAAATCTTCAAATGTAGCGACTGTTTTAAAGTCATCAGCTGTTGGTTTGAAACCTAAATTATCTTCAATGACTACAACCAAATCAACGTAGTCTAAACTGTCCAGGTCAAGTGTTTCTTTCAGGTTGTTTTCAGGTTCGATCGCATCAGGAGAAACTTCAAACTCCTCAGAAAGAAAGCGTTTCGTGGTAGCAATTATTTCAGACCTGTTCATATCAACGGTATCTATTATTTAACAAATTTCTTTACAATTAATGAGGAATTCGTTCCTCCAAATCCAAACGAGTTGGATAAAAAGCAATCTATTTTTTGTTCTGTAAACGTCGGAATAATATTTATTTTTTCCGAGTCTTCGTCTGGATTTTCAAAATTTATGTTGGGTGCAATGAAATCGTTGTGCATCATGAGTGTGGAATACACAATTTCGCTTGCGCCAGCCATCCAGCATTCGTGTCCTGTCATTCCTTTGGTTGAGCTTACTGGAATTTTACCTCCAAACACATCATAAATCACCTGTGCTTCAGTTGCGTCACCAACTGGTGTTGATGTAGCGTGTGCGCTGAGGTAGTCGATTTCTTCCGGTCGCATACCTGCTTGCTTAAGCGTCATGAGCAACGAACGGTACTGTCCATCAAAATTGGGATTGGAAATGTGGTCACCATTCGATGAAAAGCCATACCCAACAATTTCTCCCAAAATAGGTGCGTTTCGCTTTAGAGCTGATTCCAACGATTCGATAATCACGGTTGCCGATCCACCAGAAGGCACCAATCCATCGCGGTCTCTATCAAACGGTCGGCTTGCTTTTGTCGGTTCATCTTGACGAATAGAGAATGCCCCTAAACCGTCGAAGCTTCCCATGGCGAACACATTTATCTCCTGAGCACCACCGCAAATGACCCGTTCTTGTAACCCTTGCTTGATGAGTAAATACCCCATTCCGATGGCATGAGATCCAGAAGCGCAAGCCGCAGACATGGTGATGTTGATTCCTTTTAATTTGTAAATGGTCGACAAGTTCATGTTGACCGTACAATTCATGTTTTGAAAAATATCGCCACTTCCAATTAATGTATTGTCTTTTCTTGCTCGTGCTTTATCAATGGTTTCTATCACCGCACCGGCTGTAGAGTCGTTTCCAAAGATGATTCCTGTTTCATTTTTTTCAAGAAAATCGACATCTAACTTCGCATTCTCAAGTGCTTCTCGCGTCGACATGTATGCGAACATAGCGGGCTGATGCATGCCTATGCGTTCACGTCGAGAAAGGAACGGTTTGAGATCCGGATCTTTAACAAATCCCGTGAGACACGAGCGGTAACCAAATTCTTTTCGTGGGTCGTCATAAATTATACCGCTGCGACCAGTGCGCAACGATTCAAGTACGGTGTCTAAATTCTCACCAATACACGAATAAATTCCTAAACCAGTTATGACGACTCTGTTTTGCATGGTTAGCCGTAAATTCCGCCGTTAATATTGATGACTTCCCCAGTAATATACGCTGCCTTTTCGGAAGCTAAAAAGCTCACTAAATGGGCCACTTCTTCTGGTTTTCCAAAGCGGTTGGCAGGCACCATTTTCTTCATTTCGTTTTCATCTAAGTCACTTGTCATGTCTGAAATTATAAATCCGGGTGCAACCGCATTTACTGTAATATTTCGTTTAGCTACTTCTTGAGAAAGCGCCTTTGTAGACGCAATCATTGCTCCTTTCGCTGCTGAATAATTCGTTTGTCCTGGTACGCCTTTCAATCCACTTAATGACGCGATATTGATAATTCTTCCAGAGCGACTCCGTAACATTTTTTGAATGACAGCTTGCGTACAATTGTACATTCCTTTTACAGAGGTATTTAGTACGTCATCCCAATCTTGTTCTGACACCCAAGGAAATAAATTATCGCGCGTTATTCCAGCGTTATTCACCAACACATGTAACGTATAATCAGGTCGATCAGCGAACCATTTATCCATGGCATTTTTCACTTCCTGGTTATTTTTCACATCGAACTGTAGGAGATCAGCCGTTCCGCCATTGGCTTCAATCTGTGCTTTGGTCTCCTCAGCAGCCGCTTGATTTCCAGCGTAGTTAATGATGATGTGTAAGCCAAGGTCACTTGCCAATTGAATCGCAATTGCTCTTCCTAGTCCTCGAGATGCGCCAGTAACTAATGCCGTTTTCATAGTACAGTCTTCGTATTTTTTAGAACCTGAATTACCTGATTGATGCGTTCGAATTGCGCTTCATCATTGGTGATCATTGAAGATACCGCACGAATAGACGCGTATGTTTGCATCGTTTTACTTGACAGTGATTTCCGTTGTTCAGGGGAAAGTAAATCAATTGCCTGACAGATCGCCATCAGGTGAATCGCCATCACCTGAAAACCGTTTTCAATGACTTTTTTCGCCATTACGGCGCTATTTGTGCCCATACTCACAATATCTTGGTTGTCGTTATTGTTGGGTATGCTGTGGACGTACATTGGGTTTGAAAGCATTTGACTTTCCGCTGTAGTTGATGTGGCGGTGAATTGCATGCCCTGAATTCCGAAATTAAACCCTAAAATTCCTGCATTAAGGAAAGCCGGGAAATGGTCGTTTAACTTGCTATTCATCAAGAAATTCAACTGTCGCTCGGCAAGCATTGTCAATTTTGTAACGACAATTTTAACCTTATCCATTTCTAGCGAGACATAATCGCCGTGGAAGTTGCCACCGTGGAACACATTATGCTCTTCCACACTAACAATTGGATTGTCATTGGTCGAGTTCAGCTCATTTTCAACTACAGCACGCGCCGCGTCCAGCGTTTCTTTTACCGGCCCAAGAATTTGAGGGACACAACGAATCGAATAATATTCCTGTATTTTCTTTTTGAATTCGTTTGATTGTAGGACATCACTATCGGCAAACAACTCTTCCCGTTTACGAATCCGTTGACTATCGGAAAGAAAATCGCGCATTTGACTGGCAATTTCCTGTTGACCACTGTGCAGTTTCACCGCGTTCAGTCCGACAGAAAAAGAGTCGTCATATGCCTCTACTACTTCGTTTATAATTGCAGAAGAAACAACACCCCACTGCAACAAGCGATTGGCATAAATCAGATTAACAGCACCAATTCCTGTCATGCAAGATGTTCCGTTCATTAATCCGAGGCCATCGCGCAATTCTATTTTCAGGGGTTGCATGTTCAACTCAGCAAATACATCTGCCGTTTTTCGACGTTGACCCTTAAAACGCACATATCCTTCACCGATTAGGTTGAGAGCAAGGTGAGCAAGTTGAACCAAATCACCGCTCGCGCCTACGCCACCGTGTTGGTAGATTTCAGGATAAATTTCATGATCAAGAAAACACATTAGCTGTTCAATCACGCCGTAACTTACCCCTGAATTCCCTTGCAGAAAGTTGTTCAATCGAGCTAGGACAACCGCACGAACCGACTCATCATCTAGGACATCGCCTGTTCCGGAAGAGTGACTTCGAATAAGGTTGTACTGTAATTGATTTAATTTATCGTCATCAATTTTGAATTGAGCCATTGGACCAAAACCTGTATTGATGCCGTAAATGATTTTATCACTTGAAAAAGATTGAAGAAAGGCAAACGATTGTTGGATTTTCTCCTTGAGTTGAGCGTCAATGTGTATTGATTCTCTGTTCAGAGCAACGGATTCAATGTGATGTAAATTCAAGGTATTCATCCTTTAGCTTATTTACGTTGATCGCTTATTTCAATTTAACTTCTAAAATAGTATGAAAGCTGTCTCCGTGCAAATGGTGTTCGGCTACACAGGTAAATCCAGCTTTATCGATAATATACTTCATGGCTGAAGAGGTATACATCTTGCTGTTTCCATTGGCAATGACAGTAAAATAAAGTGACGTAGCCACTAAACTGTATGTTGCCGCCGGAAATGCCTGATTATCGATAAATGTTTCCATAATATATATCGTAGCATCTTTCGAAGCGTTTTTCTTTATTTTCAATAGAATTGCCTCGATTTCGGGCTCACTGAAACAATCCAGGAATTGGCTCATCCAGTATACATCGGCACCACCTTTGATTTCCGAATTAGGATCGAGCATATCGACTTGATTGTAATGAACCCGATCCCTCAATTCAGGGTATTGGTCAATGTTTTTCTTTGCTACGACTAATTGTCCGGGTAAGTCAAAAATATCGACTTCCACTTCGCTGTTGTGTCGAGTGCTTGCCAACGCCCATTTTCCGGTATTTCCACCGATATCAAAAATGCGTGCTGGTTGGTCGCGGAAAATAATTTTCAACGCATCGTCAAATGAATTGTCCGAATAGTAATGATCGAATTCAAACCACGCTTTTTTGACATGTTCAGGTAAATGTGCCAAGCCTTCGTAGACCGTTTTCCAATCACCTAACTCTTTCAATCCTTCTGGTTTACCATTTACAATGGCGTCTTTCAAGTGAAAAAGTCCTTTGTAACACACGTCTTGCGTAAACATCAGGTTCACACGAGTCATTTCATCTCGAGCTACAAAATACCCAACCTTCGTTAGCGCATAACAATCTTCCTCTTTGCGCTCTACCATTCCTGACACTTCGGCCATTTCAAGTAACACCCTTAAACCGTATACTGAGACGTTTGTCGTTGCGGATAATTCCTCTAAAGAACTGGCTTTATCAGCAGCATAAAGCGCGTCAAAGACACCCAACTCCATGAGCGTGTAGGCTGTTTGAAAAACGAATGGGCTAAACGCAATTTTGTGAGCTTCATAAAGGGCGTTAATGGCTTTCATTTAACTGTCTATAATTTGATTAGAATATCAGTGTGGTAAAAACGTCAAATTTAGCAATTTTAACATTGTTAACAGGCTCTTGATTGCTTTTGTATTGAAATCTGTTTTTACGCGCAATATTTCTCTAATTTTGAGTACTTAGGAAGTGAAAGATGACTGAAAATGAATTCGATGTAGTAATTGTTGGTGCCGGGATTAGCGGTCTAACTGCAGCAGCCCTATTAACCAGGGCTGGATTGAAAGTTTGTGTGTTAGAAAAACACCGGATAATTGGTGGTTATTTGCAGGGGTTTGAGCGAAAGGGGTTTACGTTTGACACTGCCATTCACTGGTTAAATCAGTACAATGAAAATGGAACGGTGACTTCTGTGTTTAAATTATTGGGAGACGATTTTCCAAGGCCATTGCAGATGAAAAACATTCACCGGCATTATGTAGAAGGATACAAATACTTGCTTACCAATAATCCGGATGAATTAAAAGCACAATTAATCAAGGATTTTCCGCACGAACAAAAAGGCATCGAGAAGTTTTTCAAAGCGGCAAAAAGGGTTGCGAAGGTTTCCATGAAATTCCCGAAGTTTTTCCTTTCCACCGATGTGCGCAGCAAATGGACACTACCCTTATTTAAACTAAAGCAGCTCGGAATTATTTATCCGTTAATACCGTATGTGTTATCTGGAAGTGGAAAAGGCGTAGAAAAAGCACTTGGTAAGTTTTTTACAGACCCTGAATTATTGGGGATTTTCCGGTCAGAACAAGACTTGCTTTCGTGTTTATTTCCAATTGCATGGGCTTATAATGACGATTATCAAAATCCACCTATTGGCGGAAGCCAAGTCATACCGGCCTGGTTGAAGAGTAAAATAAAAGACAACGGTTCTGAAGTGATTTTAAGTGCGGATGTATTTAAAATCAACATTGAAGACAACACCTTTAAAAGTGTGACTTACAGAAAGCGATTGAAGGAATACGAAGTGAAAGCCAAGTATATGATTGCCGCTTGTGACGTCGATGCGGTGTATAAAAAGTTTCTCCCAAAAGAAAGTGTCCCAAAAATCTATACTGAACGAATCGACTCTGCAGAAATGTACAGTAGCTCTGTGACCATTTCTGTGGCATTAAAGTGTTCAGCTGAATCGCTTGGATTTGGTGACGAGTTGCTCCATATGTATAACGAGGATACGGATCGGTTGGAACATTCTTCGGGAGATCCCTACGCATCTTTTATTAGTATTCTCGCACCCACAACCCGCGATAAAACGTTGGCGCCTGAAGGACATGGAACGCTGAACATTTTCGTTCCAGCCTGGATGAACTACAAGGACAATTGGGGCACAGCGCTTAATGGCAAAGGAGAATACGACCGCAACGAAGCGTATAAAGAAATAAAGGAAGAATTTGCACAAATTATTTTTGAGCGCATCGAAGGTAAATTGTGTCCGAATCTGCGTGAACACATTCTATTCTATGAGGTGGCTACTCCTATTACCTATTATCGGTACACGCACAACAAAGATGGAACGATGATGGGGACGCGTCCGGGGAAGAAAAATATGCAGTTGAAGGTTTCACATTACCGTTCGCCGGTTAACAACCTCATCATCGGCAGCCATTGGTCTGAACTGGGCGGAGGAGTTCCAATTGCGGTGAAAGCCGGTTACAATGCATCGGCCATCATTTTGAAAGAAACCAACCGAAAAGCATTTAAAGAACTTGTTAATTATATGCGTTAATGTTTAACCGTAACGTGCACTACTTTCCATTCTTTTGATCGGTTCACTGTCTGCCCATATCGTTCGTTTTTTGACTCAACGCAAAGGTTTCTTTGTACTACTTGTGCTGTCCATAACTGGCTTCCTTATTTATGGAACCAGTCTCTTGCGCATTGAAAAGGACCTTTATGCGGTTCTGCCTAACGGTAAGGAACACGCGCGCTTTAACGAGATCATTCAAAAAAACAACCTCAACAAGCAAGTCATTTTTTCACTGGAAATCGATGGAGACGAAGAGTCGTGTATTTCAATAGCCGAACAACTTGTCGAAAAATTGCAGGTGCAGTTTCATGGTAAACTGGAAAACATTCAGCTTTACCAAGAGGTAAACGAACAAGTCTTGCTCACGCATTTACAAGCTGCTTCCATTCTTTTGCTTTCTAAAGAAGACTACAAAAAAATAGGGTCTATTTTATCAGAGGACAGCATTTCCAGTCGAATGAATAAGCTGAACGAACGCATGCAAGGAATGCGGGGCTTTTTCATGAAACAACTCTTTGCCCGTGATCCACTAGGCATACTCAATGAGCAGCTGGCATCGTTGAATCCCAATTCAGAAAATCGTCCATTTACCGTGCGGGATGGATTACTTTTTAGCCGGGATGAACAGCAATTGTTATTTACAGGAACACTGATACCAGACCTTAAAAACAGTGATGAACTTGTAGCTGTTCACCGAAAAATGGAGGCGTTTCAGGCTGATTTTAACCAAAAAACTAAGCACCAACTTTCCGCATTCGGAACGTATCAAATCGCCGCAGAAAATGCCATTCAAGTAGAAAAAGACACGTTCCTTAGCATGATCATCAGTATCGTTGGAATTGTGCTGCTGTTGATGCTCTATTACCGAAGTTTTTTGGCTCCCGTGTATTTCATTTTACCTGCGGTTTTCGGGATGTTGTTTGGTGCCGGACTCACAGGATTCGTCAAGCCCGACATTAACGGGATTTCGTTGGCCACGTCTTCTGTTTTGTTAGGGATTGTATTGGATTATTCCTTTCATTTTTATACGCACCTGAAACATTCATCTTCACTGATTGAAACCGTCCGATCGGTCAGTGCGCCAATGGTAACCGGAAGTTTTACGACGATTGCAGCGTTAGCGGCATTGTTGTTTACTGATTCTGTGGTTCTTCAGGATTTTGGATTGATTGCGCTCTTTACGCTGGGCGGTTCAGTCCTTTTTACCCTTTGGATTTTACCTGTTGGATTGCACGTGCTTCGTATACGCATCCCTAAAAGTGTCGAGCGACATGCGGCAAAAAACAAAAAACCTTTCGCATTGCGATTCGCCATTGTTGGTTTTTCACTGTGTTCTATTTATTTCGTGATTCAATTCAACGCACCAACGTTTGATGCCGATTTAAACCACCTCTCCTTCCACACACCTGAATTAAAAGCAAAAGAGGAAGCCTTTACCGGTATTCATCCGGATACGGATAAGAAGCTCTTTATCGTTTGTTCGGGATCGGATGAAGAGGCGGTGCGGAAAATCAATTGGAAAATTTTTACGGCTATTCACTCCTTACCACCATCGGTTGAGGTCAGTGAATTGATCAGTTCGGCACCGTATATCATTCCCGATAGTGTGCAGAAATCAGGAGGTGAACAATGGACACGTTTTTGGAAAACACGCCTGGCTGAAGTAACCAACTCAATCGAACAGAACAGCGCTTCCATTGGGTTTTCTTCGCAGGCATTTTCCCCTTTTTATTTACTGATTGAAGATCCTGAAAGCAGTCTGGAGAATGGTGAGCAATTGGTGCAAACTATTGGAATCAACCGAATGATCTATTCAGATTCCTTATCCCACTATTACTTTACAAGTATTGTCGTTCCGAAAACCGATGTGTCCGCAGTGAAAAAGGCTCTTGCCTCAGTAACTGGCGCATATGTGTTAGACATTGCAGACATGACAAATTCCTTAGTCGAATCCGTTAAGGATGATTTCAATTACCTGCTCTTGTTTTCTGCGTTGCTGGTTTTTCTGTCTCTTTTGGTCGTTTATGGAAGGATAGAGTTGGCGCTTTTTGCTTTCCTACCCATGGTATTGGGTTGGATTTGGATAATCGGTGTAACTGAATGGGCTGGAATTTCCTTCAATTTTGTGAACATTGTGATTGCGACTTTCATCTTTGGATTAGGAGATGACTTTAGCATTTTTACCACAGATGGTTTAATTCAACAGTATAAAACGGGGGTCAACACACTGAAGTCGACGCAATCAGCCATTATTCTTTCAGCTGTGACCACGATTATAGGAACCGGAGCGCTTTATTTTGCCAAACATCCAGCCATCCATTCCATCGCCTTAATCAGTGTAATTGGGATTTCAATTATATTGTTTATCACACTTTACATTCAACCGCTGATTTTTAAGTGGTTCGTGCTCAATAAGAAAGAAAAAAACAAAGTCCCGGTTACCTTCTTTACCTTGATCTATAGTTTGGGGTTGTTTTCCTATTTCTTTATAGGAAGTATCCTGTTGAATCTGTTTCTTATTGCCATTCTCTTCCCATTTCCTGCGCCGAAAAAACGAAAACGTGCCTTTTTGAATTACTTGGTATCCAAATTGGCGAAGTCGAC
>JBILNH010000245.1:0-2658 GCA_044375095.1 Crocinitomicaceae bacterium | reverse complement strand
AAAACAATAGGTTGCCTAGCGAATCGCAGTAGGATGCGCATCCTTCGTAAGCCGAAATTGCACTGCCACTCATTTCAACTGGCTCACCACTCGTAAAATCGATTGTACGGTTATCGCCAAAATGCCAAACATTAGCCTCTTTCTGTCCAAAACAAAAGGAGGAAAACAAGATGATTAGGCATGTTGTAATTTTTATCACTTCTTCATTTATTATCTTATTAATGTCACGTGCCCATGATAGATTTTCACTAAATCTAACGTCTTTAGTTTCAGCTCAACGGAATAGGTATATATTCCATCTGGAGACATCATTCCATTGTAACTCCCATCCCAGCCAATGTGCTTGTCTTTACTTTGAAATATGAGTTCTCCCCAGCGGTTGTAGATACTCAATAAATAGTTTTGATCATCGAATGCTTCACTGATCACAGGTATGAAGGTGTTGTTAAATTCATCCCCATCAGGTGTAAAACTATTTGGTATGTACACAGATGTATTTTCAAGAATCGAGATTATTTTTGTTATGCTGTCCTGACAACCATTTGGATCGCTTACCACTAATGAAATTACAACTTCTCCACTTGTTCCAAGAGGTATTTGAAAAGTTGGATTTTGTTCAGAACTAGTTGAGCTTTCTCCATTCACCGAAAAGTCCCAGCCCCACGTATTTACTTGACCTGTTGATGATTCAATGATATTGATTTCAGAATCATCTTGTTCAATCACCGCAGGGTTTGTTGAAAACGCAGCAACCGGAGAAGGATTAATGATCAGATTCACCGTAACAATGCTGTCGCAACCGTTTTGTGAAGGAAGTACATACGTGAAGGTTCCGCTTTCCGAATAGGTTTGACCGTTACTTGCTAAATAACTACCACAAGCTTCGACGTTCAGGATATTGGAAGCGTTTTGATTAATGGTCAGATTCAAAATCACCGTACTATCGCATCCCAGTGAAGAGCCTCCACTAATGGTGAATTGTGGCGTGTTTGTTGAGCTATTGTAGGTGGTTCCATCAATCCAAGTATAACTTTCGCAGGCCACTTGAACATCTGTACCTGTAACACCATTCGCCAACGTTAAATTGAGGTTTACAATGCTATCACAACCATTTACCGAACCTCCGGCAATTGTATATTGTAAATTGTAGATACCAGGAGTCGTATAAGTGGAGCCGTCAAGCCATGTAAAACTCCCACAGGCAACTTGCGAATTTGTGGAACTTACGGCATTTACTACAGATAAATTAAGGGTTACCAATGAATCACACCCGGCAGTGGTGGTTAATGTAACTGTTTGTGAACCTGCCCCATTAAAAGTAAGGCCATTCCACGAGTAAGGCAATTGACTCGGACAAATGGTTTCACTCACAGTTGAAGTAACAGTGGTGCAGATGTCGCAGCAGTTTCCTGTTTGAGCACTAATAGTATATTGTGTGGAGGCATTCCAACAATTATACTGGACATTCAACCCACGAAGTGAACCACCAAACTGAGATTGGAAATAAGCAAGCACCTGATCGGCTGTGTTACATCCTCCTTGATTGGTCGTTATATCACAACTGTACAAGCAAATGACACCAAAATTCCATCCATTGGGTTGATTGAAATAATTCGGATTTGGTGGACTGATGATTGTTACAGGTGGAGCTACGTTTACGGTAAGTATCGCTGGATTGATGCCATTGAAAGTTGATGTGGTGATCGGAAATCCGCAGTTGTTGTTATTTTGATTCGAATTTTGACCGGCATACAATACTTCTGTAACATTCCCAACAAAAGGACCGCTGAACGTTACGTTTACGGGTTCATAAGTACATATACCTATTTTCAAATTAGGAATGTTTTGATCTACAACGATATTCAGATTACCACCATCATAATTGGCAAAAAGTACCCAATTCCCGTTAGGGTCGCAGAAATTAGCACAACCATCTGATAAAATAATCGTGGTATCTATCGAGCAACCTGCGGAATTCGTGATGGTAACATCATAAGTACCAGGTGCTAAATTATTTACACTATTCACCAAAAAGTTTGAAGGGAAGGGCCATAAGTAAAAATAAGTGTCATTTGGGCTCGGTGCAAATGATATTGATCCATCATTATTTCCACACGTAGGTTGGATAACTGTTGCATTTAAATCAAAACCTGATGAAGTAACGCATGTTCCATTGCAATTATTAGGAGTTGCCGTTCCTAGCGTCCATGTATTTCCGCCATCAGTTGATCGTTCATACGATTGACCTGTGACAGTAGCCTGGGAAATATATTCAATTCCTGGAATGGTTGAAGCAGTCGCCAAACCTCCACCTCCACAAACTGCTATTCTTTGAAGAACCCCAGTTGTAAAAGTGGCATCAGTGTTTAATTTAGTCGGATCATTCGAAGAAAATGTCCAATAAACTGCATCTACAGAGGTTCCAGATGCATCGTACAGTGCTACCCATCCATCACCATTGGGCAGGTGCCATCGAGCTGCATTTGATCTCCATAAACGAGCAGAATTAGCAGCGATATTCAAATTAAATGTGATTCCGGGTGTGTTTGGTCCACCAATGGTTATAAAACCAAGAGGTGGAATAACTGTTCCAGTTGGAAATGAGAATGCCCCTCCGTTTGTTCCTCCGTCCATTCCACCGATTGACCAACAACTAAT
>JBILNH010000079.1:0-10472 GCA_044375095.1 Crocinitomicaceae bacterium | reverse complement strand
CCAAAAGCAGCAAAAAGGATCGATGCATAGTAATTGTTTAGTTGTGAGAAAGATAGGTAATTTTATTTTTAAAATAACTCCGAGGTTTAAACAAGTAGAATGCTGATGTATTCCACTTCTCTTTTCCGCAAAAGAAAAGTTAGCAAAAGAAAACTCGGTACTCTTTATACTGTAATAATCAATAACTCGACGTTGCCCCGCCGATATGCTCAATCGGATGCCAGGTGGTTTTGATTTCTTGTAAATCTGTTATGAAATGGAGATATTGTCCGTTAGCTAGCATCCAGTTCTGATCGTAATGGAAAGTACGTTTTAGGTTTATCGTCGCCTCTTTTTCAATTGCTGCAATCATTATTTTGTCATTACCTCCATATACAACCGCATTGACATCCATGTGCGCAACTAATGTCGATTTCAACTCATCTTGTTTACCCGTAAGGATATTCACCACTCCACCCGGAACATCTGAGGAATTGAGCACCTCGGCAAAAGTAATGGCACAAAGTGGCAGTTGTTCTGACGCGATCGCAACAACCGTATTTCCTCCAGCCAATGCTGGAATCACCAAGGAAACCAATCCGATTAGCGACGAATCTTGTGGAGCATGGATACCAATTACTCCCATTGGCTCAGCAACTGAAAAATTGAAATGGGAACTGGCAACCGGATTGACACTGCTCACCACTTGTTGGTATTTATCGCACCAACCTGCATAATAGACTATGCGATCGATAGTTAAATGAACTTCTTTTTCTGCTGACGCTTTCGTACTTCCCTGAGCGATCAATTCTTCTACAAACTGAGCCTTTCGACTTTCCAACATTTCTGCAATGCGGTAAAGAATTTGTCCACGATTAAACGCCGAACGTTCTGACCAAGATCCAACTGCCTTTCGAGCGGCCGATACCGCATTTCGCGCATCCTTTCGGGAAGAAAGACAAAGGTTAGCAAGTGGTTTACCTTTCGAATCTAGCGGCTGATACGATCGACCTGATTCAGTTCTGGGGAATTGTCCGCCAATGTATAGCTTATATGTCTTAAGAATTTCCAATCGATTCATTTCTTTACTTGTGTTTCAACTTATTTCAATCGGACGTAAGGAGTTAATCCGTGAAGCCCTCCTTCCCTGCCGTAACCACTTTCCTTGTATCCGCCAAATGGAGATGTTGGATCGAATTTATTATAGGTATTTGCCCAAACCACTCCAGCTCTTAACTTGGTTGTTAAATTGAAGATTCGAGATCCTTTATCCGTCCAAACTCCCGCTGCCAATCCATAAGGAGTGTTATTCGCTTTCTGAATTACCTCGTCAACTGTTCGAAAGGTTTGAATAGTCAGTACCGGCCCGAAAATTTCTTCTTGAACAATCACATTGGACTGCGCGACATCCAGAAACAAGGTCGGTGGACAATAAAATCCTTTCGCTGGAACAGTACACGTCGGCTGATAGACCTCCGCACCTTCTTCTTTTCCAATCTGAATGTATCGTTCAATGGTTTGTAGTTGTTCCTTGGAATTGATGGCTCCAATATCCGTGTTTTTATCCAACGGATTTCCAACGTACAAGGAATCCATTCGCTGTTTTAGTTTTCGAACGACCAAGTCAGCTACGTTCTCTTGCACAAATAAGCGTGATCCTGCGCAGCACACATGACCTTGGTTAAAGAATATTCCGTTGACAATTCCCTCAACTGCCTGATCAATTGGCGCGTCATCGAAAATGATATTGGCCGACTTTCCGCCTAATTCTAATGTCAATTTTTTGCCTGACCCAGCCGTAGCTTGTTGAATTAACTTTCCAACAGCAGTTGAACCTGTAAACGCTATTTTGTCGACATCCGAATGATTGACCAACGCAGCACCTGTATCTCCGTAACCTGTAACAATATTGATTACACCTGGAGGAAATCCTGCTTCATCAATGATCTCTGCCAATTTCAAAGCAGTGAGTGGAGTTGTTTCGGCTGGTTTTAACACCACCGTATTTCCTGTTGCTAAAGCTGGAGCCAATTTCCATGCTGCCATAAGTAACGGGAAATTCCACGGAATGATCTGTCCAGCCACTCCAACAGGTTCAACGTTTCGATTCGGAAACGCATATTCGAGTTTATCTGCCCAACCAGCGTAATAAAAGAAATGGTTACACGCCAATGGAACGTCTACGTCACGAGACTCTCGAATGGTTTTTCCAGCATCTAATGTTTCTATTACAGCGAGTTCACGGGCTTTTTCTTGCATCATTCGCGCAAGACGGTAAATGTACTTTGCGCGCTCAGCACCTGTCATTTTAGACCACACATTCGTATATGCTTTCCTAGCCGCTTTTACAGCCTTGTCAATGTCTTTTTCATTGGCATGAGCGACTTCCGCCAAAACCTCTTCATTCGCTGGATTGATCGTCTTGAAATACTTACCAGAGGATGGTTTCACCCATTTGCCATCGATGTACAAGTCGTATTTTTTTTGAATGGAAATGTGGCTAGTGCTTTCCAATGAAGGCGCATATTCCCATGAGTTATTTTGAAGTTCTTGTTTTTTCGCCATATCAGTCTATCGAAAAATAATCAGGTGATTGGTACTTGCCATCGGAAAGCTTTACCAGTTGCATCAGCACATCATTTGCCAAACTACTTGCACCGAATCGAAACCATTCGTTCGTTAACCACGCATCTCCGAGAATCTCTTTAACCATAACTAAATTATGCAAAGCCAATTTGGAGGTACTAATTCCACCAGCAGGTTTCATCCCAACCATTGTTCCTGTTTTATCAAAGTAATCACGAATGGCCATGAGCATAGTGTAAGTGACTTGCATTGTTGCCGCTGGTTGGATCTTTCCAGTAGATGTCTTTATAAAATCTGCACCTGCGTAAATGGCAATATCGGATGCTTTTCGCACATTATCGAGTGTGGAGAGCTCACCTGTTTCTAGAATTACCTTTAAACGTGCTTTCCCGCAGGCTTCTTTAATCGCAGCGATTTCATCGAATACATACGCATATTCACCCGAGAGAAATTTACCACGCGAAATGACCATGTCGATTTCGTCGGCACCGGAATCCACTGCAAAACGTGTATCGTCCAATTTTACACTCATCGGAGCTTGTCCAGATGGAAAGGCTGTAGATACTGAGGCTATTTTTACAGAAGTACCGGCCAATTCTTTTTTAGCGAGTTCAACCATGGTAGGATAAACGCACACTGCTGCGACGTTCGGAAGTCCTGGAAGTAAATCGTGCGGATGATGAGCCTTGTAACACATTTGCTTCACTTTTCCCGGTGTATCTTTCCCTTCCAACGTTGTCAGATCGATCATATTAAGGACCATTTTCAATCCTTGCAACTTACTTTCATTTTTAATACTTCGCGATTGAAACCGGGCTACTCGTTCTTCAACACCCACTTTATCGACAGGTGGTGATTGCGAGATAATAGCTTGAATAGATTGCATAATGTTCAATTAAAGCAACTGAATAAAGTCAAATATACGAACTCTGGGCATCTTTACAGTTGTCCATCTGAATGGTAAATTCCATTTTTGAACACTTTTACTTTAAGCAAGATTCCATCCCGATCGTATTCGTAGAGTTTACCATCCCATAACAATCCATTTTTAAAGTCGCCATCTTGCCAGATTTCATCATTGGCATTGTAGACTTTATTGTATCCGTTTGGAGAGAATCGGGCACCTTTTATGCGCGGATTGGACACTTTCGGAGCAGTTTCTCCTTTAGTCACGTTGACAACAGGTTGTCTTTCAGGTTTTAAAGGTCGCACCGGCTCAAATTCTTTGCTCGATTGAACCTTGCCATCTTGAGCGAAGGAAAGCTTCGATTTAACATCACCGTTTTCATAGTAACGAATGGCTTGACCTGATGGTTTCCCACCTTTTGATTTGTATTCAAATTCGACCTGACCATTTGGATAATAGTATCGTATGTTTCCTTCTTCTTCTCCTGTGGCATCAAGATTTGCTTCATATGCCAATTTTCCATTTTCATGAAAACGTTTGAGCGAATCTACATTCTTATTCATGGAAAATGTTCCTTTCTCTTTTACCAGTCCGTTTGGGTAGTAACGCGTATAAGCCCCGTTTGGTCGATTATTTTGGTAGTTCCCTTTTAGCTTTGGTGTTTTACCATCACGGTAATATTTTATCCAAAGTCCAGTTTTGCGATTGTTGACGTATTTCCCCTCTTCTACTTTACCTTCCGCTTTAATACCGGAATTAGGCCGTTCTTTTCCTTTGATGGTCCAATACCCTTGCTTTTGACCTTTCGCATCTTTTTTATTGGGTTGAGCGAAGCTTCCAAAGCCCAAAAAACCGAAAACAAGAAGAAAAAATACGGTGCGCATTGGTGTCACGATATGAGAAATTACACGATGAATATACAAAAATGGCGCTTAAGGCAATCGTGAAGGATCAACATTCTCCAGCATTACTTTTGTCATTGCCTGTATATCATACACCGGTTTCCATCCCCAATCTTTTTGAGCTACCGAATCATCAATGGATTTGGGCCAGCTGTCAGCGATGGCTTGTCGGAAATCTGGTTCGTAGTTTATTTCAAATTCAGGTATGTGTTTGCGAATTTCAAGCGCTAACTCCTCAGGCGTAAATGAACATCCCGCCAAATTATAAGCGGACCGAATAGATAGCTTTTCTGCTGGAGCTTCCATAAGTTCAATAGTACCTCGAATGGCATCTTCCATATACATCATGGGTAAGGCAGAATCACCTTTGAGAAAGCATGTGTATTTGCCCGATTGTTTCGCCCGATAAAAAATATCGACTGCATAGTCGGTAGTGCCGCCGCCAGGCAAGCTGGTATGTGAGATTAATCCCGGATAGCGAATACTTCGAACGTCAACACCGAATTTAGTGTGGTAATATTCACACCACCTCTCGCCAGCTTGTTTAGAGATTCCATAAACGGTAGATGGCTCCATGACGGTATATTGCGGAGTCATTTCGCGCGGTGTTGTTGGTCCGAAAACCGCGATTGAACTTGGCCAGAAAATGCGTTTAACGTAGCCTTCCTTTGCCAAATCCAGGATGGTAAAGAGCCCTTCCATGTTTAGCTCCCATGCGAAAGCCGGATTCTTTTCTGCGGTTGCAGACAATAAAGCTGCCAGAAGGTAGACGTGCTCAATTTGCTGATCAATTATGAATTCGCGCACAGCTGAACGGTTGAGAATATCAAGCTGTACATATGGTCCGTTGGCTAGAACTGAAGGGCATTCTTCTTTCACATCAGCTGCAGTAACTTGGTCATTACCCCATTTTTTTCTCAATTCCAAAACGAGTTCCGTTCCAATTTGTCCACAAGCTCCAATAATAAGTGTTTTCGCCATTTCGTCAACCTTGATTTTGACAAAGTTAAAACTTGCCGTTTATGCCAAGCTGAAAACCTCAAAAAAAATAAACCCAATGAGGTTGAATTCATGACTAATGTCATTTTTTTCATACTGATCGTCAGTTAGTTTTGCGTTAACTTTAGGTTCTATCCGTTCCAACTTGTATTTTTGGATCGGAAAGTTAATATCCTAAGCTGCGAGACTAACACATTGAAGTTAAACTAAGAAAGTATGCCATTTTACCACAAATTGGGGAAATTTCCTCACAAGCGACATACCATTTTCCGCCAAGACAATGGCCAATTGTACCATGAAGAACTCTTCGGAACAATCGGCTTTGACGGGATGTCATCATTGCTTTACCATATCCATCCACCGACAATCGTGAAGGAATTTAGAAGCGAAGTTGATGTCGCTCCAAAAGTTGCGAAGGATAAAAACATGAAAATGCGCAGCTTCATGGGATTCAATGTTGCACCTGAAGATGATTACTTGAAGAGTCGCAAACCGATGTTGGTCAATAACGATTGTTACATTGAATTGGCAGCACCAACGGCATCGATGACTGATTATTTTTACAAAAACGCAGATGCAGACGAAATCATTTTCATCCACCGAGGTTCGGGAACATTTACCACCCAACTGGGCAAACTGGATTTTTCGTATGGTGATTACCTTGTTATACCAAGAGGAATGATCTATCAAATCCGATTTAATGATGCAGATAATCGGTTGTTTATCGTTCAGGCGTTCAATCCGGTATACACACCAAAACGCTACCGCAATTGGTTTGGTCAGTTGTTAGAACATTCTCCTTATTGCGAGCGCGATATTCGCGCACCATACGCGTTGGAAACACACGATGAAAAGGGCGATTTTATACTTCGGATCAAGAAACAAGATGTCATGTACGAATATGTCTATGGCACACATCCGTTCGATGTAGTAGGATGGGACGGATTCAATTACCCGTACGCCTTTTCGATTCACGATTTTGAGCCAATTACTGGAAGGGTTCATTTACCACCTCCAATTCATCAGACATTTGAGACAAAAGGATTTGTGCTATGTTCATTTGTTCCACGACTTTACGATTATCATCCACAATCCATACCTGCTCCATACAATCACAGTAACATTGATTCGGATGAAGTATTGTATTATGTGGACGGAGATTTCATGAGCCGAAACAACATAGAAAAAGGTCAAATTACCTTGCATCCTGCCGGAATTCCACACGGACCTCATCCGGGGGCATACGAACGCAGTATCGGCAAAAAAGAAACAGAAGAATTAGCGGTAATGGTCGATACGTTCAGGCCATTAATGTTAACCAATCACGCTATTGGAATTGAGGTGGAAGATTATTACACCTCTTGGAAACACTAAAAAACAGGAAACAATGAGTAAAGTAGTTAAAAACGTCGAATACGGACTTGAAAAGATCTTTGAGGGAGCTCAGGACTTTCTTCCGTTATTGGGTACAGATTACGTAGAATTTTACGTCGGTAACGCAAAGCAAGCTGCGCACTATTATAAAACAGCATTTGGATATCAATCTTATGCCTATGCAGGACTTGAAACGGGAATGACTGATCGTGTCTCTTATGTATTGAAACAGGATAAAATTCGCTTGGTCTTAACCACGGCACTTAAGAGCGACTCTCCGATTGGCGAGCACGTAAAGAAACATGGAGATGGTGTTAAGGTGGTTGCACTCTGGGTAGAAGATGCCACAAAAGCGTGGGAAGAAACGACGAAAAGAGGCGCCAAATCTTTTATGGAACCAACACGTGAAGCAGATGAAAATGGTGAAGTTGTTCGTTCAGGGATCTACACCTATGGCGATACAGTGCATGTCTTTGTAGAACGCAAAAACTACACTGGCGTATTTCTTCCAGGCTTTGAAAAATGGGAATCTGATTACAATCCAACTTCCGTAGGCTTAAAATTTATTGACCACATGGTAGGCAATGTAGGCTGGGGAGAAATGAACACTTGGGTAAAGTGGTACGAAGAAGTAATGGGATTTGTAAATTTCCTTTCTTTCGATGATAAGCAAATCCATACGGAATACTCAGCACTCATGTCTAAAGTAATGAGTAATGGTAATGGTCGAATTAAATTCCCAATAAACGAGCCAGCCGAAGGAAAAAAACGTTCACAGATTGAAGAGTACTTAGACTTTTTTGAAGGTCCAGGAGTACAACATATTGCGGTTGCAACAGATAACATCGTTGAAACGGTGAGTCAGTTGCGTGCAAGAGGTGTAGAATTTTTATCCGCTCCCCCGCAAGCCTATTACGACGCAATTCCAGAGCGATTAGGTGAACATATGTCCATGATGAAAGAAGACATTAAAGACTTACAAAAACTGTCGATCCTCGTCGATGCGGACGAAGAAGGTTACTTGTTGCAAATATTTACAAAACCAATTGAAGACCGCCCAACATTGTTTTATGAAATCATTCAGCGTATGGGCGCAAGGGGATTTGGCGCAGGAAACTTCAAAGCGTTATTTGAATCGATTGAACGCGAGCAAGCAAAAAGAGGAACATTATAATTCTCATTTACTTATATACCAAAAACGCTCAGATTTCTCTGAGCGTTTTTTTGTTTATTGTTAAGGGTGATTACTTAATCTTTTCGAATCGTTTTGTGATCCACTGACCATCAATATTCAATCGAACAATGTAGATTCCGGCTTGTAAATCGTAAACCTGTTCTGATAAAATCAGTTTATCCGGTGTACTATTTCTTACCACTCGACCTGTGTAGTCACAAATTTCAAGGTTGCGGATTATACGATTTGATTCAATCGTTAATTCACCTTGCGTCGGATTAGGATACAACACAAGAAGCGATTCACTTTCGATGGTTGAAATTCCCGTTACATCCTCTACTGTAAATGCATCAGATGCAACACATCCACTGGCATCTGTAACTGTTAACACATAATCGCCTGGTGTAAGATCTTGACGATCAGGAGTATTTGCTCCGTCAGACCATAAGTAGCTGTATGGCGCAGTACCTCCGGTAACTGTGACGTCAATCGCACCCGTGTTTGTTGTCGTATTTTCAATAACTGCATTTACTACAATTGGATTTAACGGTGCAGTCAATACAAATGCACCAGTCGTCGTACATCCATTGTTATCTTCTACTTCAACTGAATATGCACCTGCAGTTAATCCAAAAATGTCTTCAGATAATGCACCATTCGACCAAACAATTGAATTTATTCCGTTGCCACCTGTAATAGTAAGGTTTATCACACCATTATTTCCTCCGGCGCATGATACGTTAGACACTGAAGAATTAATGACCAAAGGTGCTGGTTCAACTACAGTTACAGCTTGTGCCTTTATACAACCATTCGCGTCCTTAACATAAACGTTGTAAATCCCGCCATCCAAGTTGCTGAATACATTTGATGTTTGATACGTTGTTCCAGTTAAGCTATACGTTAATGATCCTGTTCCACCATTCGCATACACAACAATTGCTCCGTCATCATCGCCATTACAATCAATGTTTAATACCCCAGTTATGAAGCTAATTGCTTGAGGTTGAGTGATCGTAAAAGATACTTCTCCCGTACAACTTGCCGCATCTCTAACAATTACTGTATAAGTACCTGCTGATAAGCTGTTGAATGTATTGCTTGATTGAAAGCTCACACCATTGTTAATGCTGTATGCTAATGTTCCTGCTCCACCTGCCGCAAAAATAGAGGCACTACCATTTGTGCCGTAATGACAATCGACCTGATCTAACGAAGAGGTAATGGCAAATGCACTTGGTTGTGTTAATTGTACTGTATTTGTTCCAATGCAATTATTTGCATCTTTTACATATACTGTGTACGTTCCGGCGCTCAAATTAGTAAAACTTGAATTTGTGGACCAAACAACTCCGTTAATGCTGTATTGCAAGGTTCCTGTTCCTCCTGTTACACCGTTGATAGTGATTGTTCCATCATTTCCATCATGACAAGCAACATTCGTTGAAGAAACAGTTCCTATTGAAGGGCCGTTTGCATCTTGAACGGGTTTAAAAACAACTATACTACAACCCGAACCATCTTTAACAGTTACGTAATAATTTCCGGCTATCAATGAAGTAAATGAACCCGTACTATTGAAATTTGTCCCGTCTAAGCTGTACTGATATCCGGTACCAGAGCCACCAATTGCTGTAATCAATAACGCGCCATTGTTGTTTCCGCAAGTCGCATTCGTTGCTGTGGCTGTCGCGACAATTGCCGTTGGCTGACCAACAGTTGCATTTAGTGTTGTGGTGCAACCTTTAGAATCAATCACTTCAATAACGAAAGTTCCAGCAGCTAAATTGGTAAATTGATTGACAGGTTGTTCACCTGAATCATTTATAGTATACGCATATGGAGAAGTACCTCCAGAAGTATTTACAGTTATGATTCCTTGGCTTTCACCGTGGCAATCTACATTATCGATTATTGTGGTAGCCACAAGCGGTTGAGGTTGTCCCACATTAATGGTAGACTGAACTGTACAATTAGCCGCATCACGCAAGTAAACTGTGTATGTACCAGCACTTAAATTGGCGAATTGAGGAGAAGATTGATACACCGTATTTGTCAGGCTATATGAAAAGCTACCAATACCACCGATTTGATTTGAGATGGAAATAGCACCATTTTGAGCACCAAAACAAGTAGCTGACTGGCTAGACAATGAGAATGTCAATTGATTTGGTTGGGTTATGACAATCGTTGATGCAGATCGACAATTTGACGCATCTTTTACCACTGCGTTGTATGTTCCTGCTGCTAATCCTACAAAATTTCCGCTTGCTTGAAAAGTGGTGCCTCCATTAATTGAATAAGCCAGATTCCCAACACCACCGGTTGCAGATAGGGTAATTGTACCATCAGAGACACCAAAACAACTGCTATTTGTAGTACTTAAAACGGATAAGATCGGAGAACCTAAATTATTCACATTAACGGTTACTGTTTTCGTGCAATTATTCGCATCCTTCGCAGTTAAGGAATAGGTTCCGGCTGCTAATCCTGTAAAGCTTCCAGAACTTTGGAATGCTCCGCTATTGAGTTGATACATGAGTGACCCGAC
>JBILNH010000046.1:0-15631 GCA_044375095.1 Crocinitomicaceae bacterium | reverse complement strand
ATTTTACGAAATCACTTTTAGTGGTACCTTGCAGTCTTATGTTAATTTTTTAACTAAATGTCCAGGTAATCCTTTCGTCCCTTCAGCGGAGGATAGGATTTATGAATTAGCAGTTTATGAACCATCTGTGGAGGTTGTTTCCGACTTCTTGAAAAACTATCCATCCAATAGAAATATTGGTAAAGCTTGGCGCTATTTGTATCAGTTATTTATGGCTGACTATGCAGATGATCAGATCGATCGTTTTATCGCTGCATATCCCGGCTATCCTTACAAAGAGGAATTAGAAAAAGATTTATACTTGAATAAATTGAAACTACTTCCATATAAACTGAACAACCTGTTTGGGTTCATGAACGATCAAGGGGATGTAGTGATACAACCAGAATATGAGCAGCTTGGGTTTTTTAAAGAAGGATTAGCCTCAGCTACCAAAAATGGGAAAGTTGGTTTTATCGATAAAAGCAACCAGGTAATCATTCCTTTTCAATTTGACGCCGCAGCTGATTTTGAAAATGGCCGTTCCATTGTTGAACAAGGTGGAAAGTTTGGTATGATTGACAGGTCGGGAAATGCCATATTTCCGTTCATTTATGAGGATATTGGTCAATTGAGTGAAGGATTGATTTATGCGTTAAAAGATTCGCTTTACGGCTATTACGACCGCAACAACAACGAACGTATATCTCCTAGATTCGACGAGGCATTTGCTTTTACCAATGGAATGGCCAAAGTTGTATACGAAGAAAAGCAAGCATTTATTGATACGTATGGCAAATTTGTGGTTGAACCTTTGTATGAATCGTTGCAGGTATTTTCTGATTCAGTATTGGTAGCAGAAAAAGAAGGTCGTTTTGGTTTAATTGCATTTTCAGGTAAACCATTGACTGAATTCATTTTTGATCAAGTCGGACAGCTTTCCCTTAACCGTGCGTTGGTGGTAATAAATAATTTAGTTGGGTATATCGATAAAAAAGGAAGTGTCGTTATTCCTCCGAAATTTGAGGTATTTCCGAATTTTTTGAAAAGAGGTCAATTTTCTGGTGCTTATGCATTGGTTAGTTTGAAAGGTAAAATGGGGGTCATTGACCAATCCGGTAAAGTGATCGTTCCTTTGACGTTTTCAGGGCTTGGCGATGTGTCTTCAATGATGTCCTTCTCAAAAGGAAAACAATGGGGATTCATTGATTTATCTGGAAAGCAGTTAGTTGAGCCTAGTTTCGATTTTGCAGAAAGTGTGAAAGAGGGAAAAACGTTGGTGGAAAAAAATGGCTTGCAAGGAATGATTGACGCCAAAGGTAAAGTGCTTATTCCAATCGAATATGTTTCCATTAATCGGTTATCCAGGGATTGGTGGGTGGTTTCAAACGGTTCGCGTTCAGGATTATGGAACGATAAAGAGGGCTTTCTTTTCGCTCCGACGTATCAACAAATTCGGTTGATTGATGCGCAACATATTGTATTTATGAATCCAGATTCAATAGAATATTTGTATCTTCCTGAAAAACGAGTTATAAAAGTAAAAGTAAGTGAATAGGTTTTTCTATATGGTTGACAAATTTAAGTACGGTATTATTGCCGCATTTGCAAGCTATATTGCCATTTTCATGTATCTGCAGATGGAGACCTACACGGAGTACTATCCCATTGAACCTTTCTTTGAAGAGCCTAGGTTGATCATTCCCGAAGAAATAAAATTAAAAACGGAAAATATTCAAGTTCCTCCGGCTAGTGGTGAAGTAAAAAATATTGCCCGTGACATGAACGATACCCGAAAACGTTCAATGGATAATTGGTCACAAAACAAGGCAAGCAGCAAAGATGTCGAACAGGACGTAAAAAACTACGAAAAACAACTTTTTGAATCTGCTGGAGGCGCAAAAGAACGTGACCGAATCAAGCAGGAAATGGATAACCGAAAATCCAACCAAAAAACCTCAACTAATTCTCCTAAAGAATCAACAACAACCTCAGGCGGAAATACTGCGTATGCAGGAAGTGTCATGGTGGATTGGTCGCTTTCCGGAAGGTCTCCACATCAAAATAACAATTGGTATGTTCGAAATCCAGGTTATACCTGTGGCCATGGAAGCGCAGGGCGAATTACTGTTCGAATAACAGTGAATCAAAACGGGGATGTTATTAGTGCCGTTCCAACATCCACCGGAACAGCTAACGGATGCATGATCGAACAGGCCTTAAAATATGCTAAAATGTCACGATTCAATTTTTCTGGATCGTCAGCAAAAAGTCAGGAAGGAACCATTACCTATACATTTATTGCCCAATAATGAGCTTGCGGAATTTGTTAAGAAGTTTAACACCGAACTTCATTTTATCCAGGTACCGTTCCCGAAAGAAATCGGAAATACGCAAAAACCTTGCTGAAGCTAAAAGTTCAGGAAAAATAATCACCAAAGCAGATTTAATTCACGCCTTTCAATCCATTGGAATCGAAAAAGGGGATGTGCTATTGGTTCATTCAAGTTTGTCAGCAATTGGTTATGTGGAAAACGGACCGAAGGATGTTGTTGATGCGCTGCTCGAAGTGATTGGTACTGATGGACATCTGTTAATGCCGAATTCGCCTAATGCCAGTTTTCAATTGGATTACATCCGTCAACTTGACCTATTTGATGTTGAAAATTCACCGTCTGCGTTAGGCGCCATTAGTGAGTGCTTCAGGAAATTACCCAATGCGGTGAGGAGTGCTCATCCTACTGAACCTGTTTCATGTATCGGTCCTGAGGCCAACTGGTTTGTCAGTGATCATTTTGGACAATTAACACCGTATAATTCACATAGTCCGTTTCGCAAAGTCATCCAGCGAAAAGGAAAGATTTTGTATTTAGGTGTTTCACTCTCTAATGCAGGAACGAATTTACACACATTGGAAGATGCAGTGGATGATTTCCCTTTTCCGGTATATGCTCCTGAAAAATTTGACGTAAACGTCAAGTTTGCCAATGGATCAACAGGTAAAATGGAAACGTTAGTGCACAATCCTGAACAAAGTAAAAAAAGGAAATGCGATGACTTACTTCCCTTGTTTCTTCAAGAGGGAGCGTTGCGTGAGGTCGAAATTTTCCAAGCTCATTCCTTGCTTTTTGATGCTGAAGCCATGTTTAATGTTATGCTAAAGGCGTATCGAGTTAAAGGAGTTACGATGTACACTCCGAACGGTAGATAAAACGTGTTTCTTCTCCTTTTTCAACTTTCAATGTGTATTTTTGTGTCAAATTAAACGATTATGGCAACGCGCAATTGGACGTCAATTAAAAACTATACTGATATTAAATTCGAATTATTCGAAGGAATAGCCAAGATTACGATTAATCGACCAAAAGTATATAATGCGTTCCGACCAGAAACCAATATGGAAATGTTGGATGCCATGAACATTTGTAGGGAACGAAATGACATTGGAGTCATCATTTTAACAGGAGAAGGGGACAAGGCTTTTTGTTCTGGCGGTGATCAAAATGTGAAAGGTGTTGGAGGGTATATTTCTGAAAATGGCGTTCCCAGATTAAATGTACTTGATTTGCACAAGGCCATTCGTTCAATGCCTAAACCAGTAATTGCGATGGTAAACGGCTATGCGATTGGTGGAGGACATGTACTTCATGTGGTGTGTGATATAACGATTGCCTCAGAAAATGCGCGATTCGGTCAAACTGGTCCGAAAGTCGGAAGCTTTGACGGTGGCTTCGGTTCATCTTACCTCGCACGCCATGTCGGACAGAAAAAAGCGCGTGAAATTTGGTTCTTGTGCGAGCAATATACGGCTGATGAAGCCGAACGAATGGGAATGGTAAATAAAGTTGTTCCGCTCGCTCAACTTGAAGACACAACTGTTCAATGGTGTAAGACAATGATGAAAAGAAGTCCGTTGGCTATTCGAATGATTAAGCGAGGCCTGAATGCAGAACTTGATGGTCAGCATGGGATTATGGAATTAGCAGGCGATGCTACATTAATGTATTACCTTACAGCTGAAGCGCAAGAAGGAAAGCATGCGTTCTTGGAAAAGAGAGATCCTGATTTCCAACAGTTTCCTAAATTTCCATAAGATGAAATTGCCAATTCAGCTTAGGTTTGGAGGATTTTTAACGCTTGGAATCGCCATACTTTCTTCCTTTACAATTGCTTTTCAAACAAAAAAAAACAAGGAATTTAAGACCGAAAATGTCATCATTTTAGTTATTGATGGTCCAAGACTGACAGAAACCTTTGGCGACTCCACGTTTCAATACATTCCAAATTTATCAGGTGTTTTAGCCAAACAAGGCGTACTCTTTCCCAATTTTAGAAACAACGGTCCGACATATACAAATGCCGGTCATACTGCAATTACAACGGGACATTATCAACGGATTAAAAACAATGGATTAGAGTTGCCTAAACGACCATCCGTGTTTCAGTATTTTTTAAAAGAGAAAGGACTCGAATCGAATCAAGCATGGGTCATTGCCAGTAAAGGTAAGTTAGATATCTTAAGCAATGCGAAGGATAAGAACTGGAAAAATCAGTACAGGCCATCCTCTTTCTGTGGTGTCGATGGAAAAGGAATAGGGTACACGGCTGATAAGTACACATGGCGCGATGCAAAACAATTGTTATCTACTCATCATCCAAAGCTCAGCTTGATCAATTTATTAGAGGTTGACGTAAAAGGACATCAAAACAACTGGGATGGTTACTTGAAAGGATTACGAAATACTGATCTTATCGCAAAAGAACTTTGGGAATTCATTCAATCGGATGAAGTGTACCGAAATAAGACAACGTTGTTTATCACGAACGATCATGGTCGTCACTTGGATGGCGTCAAGAATGGCTTTGTTAATCACGGCGATAATTGCGAAGGTTGCCGCCGAATTTATTTGGTGGCTATCGGACCAGATTTTAAAGCAAATACAGTTGTAAAACACCCGTATGAGTTGATCGATATCAGCATGACAATAGCGCACATGCTGCACTTTTCAATTCCAACCTCTGAAGGAAAGGTAATTAAAGAATTAGTTAATTAAGCCGATGATTATCAATCGAAAACTAACTTAAGTCAATACATTAATTCGTAGTTGCTTTATTTTTTGAAATTATCCGCCACAATCAGATCCTTCGTGCCATGTGACCAAGAATAGAATCCTTCACCTGATTTCACGCCTTTTTTCCCTGCAGTAACCATGTTGACTAATAAAGGGCACGGTGCATATTTTGGATTTCCAAAACCATCATGAAGCACTTCAAGAATGGCGAGGCATACATCTAATCCGATAAAGTCAGCCAATTGAAGTGGTCCCATTGGATGAGCCATTCCCAATTTCATAACTGTATCGATTTCTTCAACTCCAGCTACGCCTTCAAACAACGTGTAAATGGCCTCGTTGATCATTGGCATAAGAATTCTATTTGCAACAAAACCAGGGTAATCATTAACTTCAACTGGAACCTTGTTTAATTTCCTAGAAGTTTCCATGATCAATTCAGTAACTTCATTCGATGTGGAGTAACCTCTGATGATTTCTACCAATTTCATAACTGGAACTGGATTCATGAAATGCATCCCGATTACCTTATCTGGACGATTAGTTACAGCAGCAATTTTAGTAATTGATATTGAGGATGTGTTTGTAGCCAAAATAACATTCGGTGCAGTAAGACGGTCTAATTCTGCGAATATTTTCAACTTCAACTCGCTGTTTTCTGTAGCTGCCTCAACAACCAGTTCCACATTTTTCACACCTTCTTCCATTGACGTGAATGTGGTAATATTTGAAAGTGTTTGTGCTTTTTGATCTTCAGTAAGGCTTCCTTTTGTAACCTGTCGATCAAGGTTTTTGGTAATCGTTGCTATACCTCTTTCCAAGGAAGCGGCAGAAATATCAATTAAAGAGACCTGGTATCCAAACTGTGCAAAGACATGAGCGATTCCATTACCCATTGTTCCTGATCCGATGACAGCTACATTTTTCATGACTACAAATTTTGATTACAAATATACTTTCCTAAAACGAATCAAATAGGATTGGACAGAATTTTATCCTCTGTTGTGATGTATTTTTGTGTAATGGAAAAAAATGATCCGGCTATTCTTTTTTATGATGGAGACTGTGGACTTTGCAACCGCGTGGTTCGGATTGTATTGCGATTTGAAAAAAATCAAAAAATTCAATTTACCTCATTAGATTCGTTATTTACAAAACAATTTTTTCTTGAAAATGGGGGAGAAATACCAGATAAAAGCACCGTGTTATTTTATTCCAATTACCATATTTACATGCGATCAGAGGCAGCACTGCACGTACTTTCGTATTTGAAATTCCCATTTCCAATTTTAAAGGTGTTTCGCTTAATTCCTATTTGTTGGCGCGACCGATTATACAGGTGGATTGCCGCTAACCGTAACCGACTTTTTTCTACCTATTGTGTGCTTCCAACTGAAGATCAGAAAACTCGATTTATTGACTAAGCGAATTCAGGAAATTAAGTAACGTCTCACATGCCATTTTTAAATCAGAAGGCAATTCAGAAGAATTCCATGGTTCTTTGGAGCCGAAAGTATGGTCGGCACCTTGAATAATATGAAGCTTATTGTTTAGCCAGTTGGCTAATTCTTTTCCTTCTGTTACTAAAACGGAAGTATCTTGATCGCCATGAATAATACATGTAGGTTTGTGGATATCACGGCAGCTTTTTTCAATAGAAAGTTGGTCCTTGTTTTCCAAGAAATCCTTGTATTGATAGTAGTTTAAAGGCATTTGTTGTTGGGTGCGGCCGTTTAGTATATGTCTTTTCCCTTCTACACGCCATTTTGCCAATTCATCACCTGTCGGAAATCGATGCTCAATGGAGCTAATTGCTGCAAGCGTTGAAATAGAAATGACTTTTGGATGATTTCCTGCTAACAATGCAATTCCACCACCTCTTGAGTGTCCAACCAGGTGCAGTGCCTGAAATCCGACTTGTTGTTTATCAATAAAATCGATGACTTGATGTAAATCAAAAAGTTCTGCGGAGTATGTGTTTTCAGCGAATGCAGTAAGATCCATAAATTCCGTAGGATGTTCTATTGTTGTCCCATTGTGGCTTGCATTGTAACGCACAAATCCATATCCTGCATCCAGAAAATAGGTTTGCATTAAATTCCAACACCCCCAATCCATGTAGCCCATAAATCCATGAATAAAAAGTACGAGTTGTCCAGAATAATTTTCAGGTAATTGAATGTCAATCAGGCTCTTGCGATTATTGTAACCAATGTATACGTGATGTAAATGAAATGCTTTGTTCATACAGCCAAATTTAACGATTCTCGTTCGAAGCCCAATGAAAATGCTATCTTTGTGCTGTTTTGTGTAGCCATTCAATTGGATACGTAAATTGTGAACTATGAAGATCAGTGCATCTATTTACAGTGATTCATCCCGACCATTAAAAGAGGTAATTGATGATCTCGTTCAGCATCAAGTTGATATGCTGCATGTAGATTGTAACGATGACCTTGCTGTGTTTGATGACATTCGTCAAATTCGCACGTGGTGTGATTTACCCATTGATCTGCACATCATCACTTCGAATCCAGAAAAGTATTTCAATCTTTTGATAGAGGTACCTGTTGACTACGTTACTTTTCAGTTTGAACAATTGACAGAACCGTTAGTTTTTCCTGAAACTATTACTGGTAAGAAAGGGTTGGCGGTAATCACACCGACTTCAATAGATGTGTTTGACGATTACTCTAATTTTGATTTCATTTTGATTATGGCAACCATACCAGGTCAGAGTGGAGGGGTTTTCGATCGATATAACTTCACTAAAATTCGACAGTTCAGAAAAAAATATCCCGCAAAATCAATCCACGTTGATGGTGGTGTAAATGGTGAAGTATCGTTCATACTTAGAAATATGGGCGTGAGTAGTTCCGTTTCTGGGTCGTATTTATTCAAAGGTCCAAGTATTGGTCATGCGTTATTGAATTTGACATCCCGGAGTATTGAGTCAAATTACCTTATTGAAGACTTCATGATTCCGTTCGACGAATCTCCGGTTATTTCCAAAAATGAGTTATCGTTTAAAGAACTTTTGATTACCATCGAAGAAGGGAATATGGGATTCTGCATGGTGGTTGATCAAGAGGGTAAGCTAGAAGGAATAGTTTCATCTGCAGATATTCGCAAAGGACTCATTCGGAAATTTGATTCGATAAGTGAACTTAATCCGATCGATTTAATAAATGTCGATCCAATAAAAATTGGATCAGATCAATCCGTTATAGATTTACTGCAAAAAATTAAAAAGACGGCATTTCCTGTGATGTATTTGCCGGTAGTTGACAAACAAAATATATTAGTGGGAAGTCTTCAATTTGTCCACTTAATTAAAGGTGAAATATGATCATACAACTAAAAACGACCGTTTCAAACGAACGAATGAGCGAATTAGCCTCTTCGATTAAAGCATTTTCTATACGGTATAATGAGAAAAACTACTTGATTACGGGTTCAGGAATGAAAGAAGTTCCTGCTGCAATAGAATCAGATGCAGAACACCATTGGGTATTTGCTAACGACATGCAGCTTTCTTCCAAGAAGTTTCAGTCTGAAAAACGTACCGTAAAGATTGGATCAACAGAAATTGGGGGAAACACGAATAACACAATATTAATTGGCGGTCCATGTTCAGTGGAATCTGAAGATCAAATCAGGCAATCCGCCGAGTTGCTCGTTGGATTAGGACTAACAACTTTACGTGGGGGATGTTATAAACCGCGTACAAGTCCCTATTCCTTTCAAGGAATGGGATTGGAAGGGTTGAAATTGTTAGCTAAAATGCGTGAAGAATTCGGTTTAAGTGTAATTACAGAAGCGCGCGATGCTACCCACATTGATGAGATTATTGCGTATTCAGATGTGATTCAAGTTGGTGCGAAGGCAATGTATGATCAAGGGATTCTTAGGGCTTGTGCAAAAACACAAAAACCAGTATTGATCAAACGAGGTTTCGGTACAACACTTCAGGAATTCGTTCAAGCTGCGGAGTTTGTTCTGTCAGGAGGTAATCAAAATGTTGTTTTATGTGAAAGGGGAATCCGAACGTTTGAGACAGGTACTCGATTTACGTTAGATTTATGCGGTGTCGCTTGGCTTCAGGAATACACGAACTTGCCAATTATTTTAGATCCATCACATGCGATGGGGTACGCATATGGTGTAGCTCCTTTAGCAAAAGCGTGTGTGGCAATGGGAATAGATGGATTATTAATTGAAGCTCATCCGGATCCTTCCGTGGCAAAGTCAGATGCTTCGCAACAATTAAATCACCAAGAATTTGGCGCGTTATTAAATGCATTACGACCAGTTGCAGAAAGTGTTGGTTATAAAATAGTTTGATGTTATATCTTGAACAAAATATTAAAGGTCTTTGCTCAAAAAATGGTATTCAGTTTACCGACTTTTTGAACGATTTAGATGCGGATAATGTCCACGAACTAACGGTATTCGACCTTGAAGCAATTGCAGAGGAATATGAGGTGGATCTTCTTTCGCTGCTGTTCAAACCCATGTTCGTTTCGGATTGGTTAGGGCAAAAACTGAAAAAAATTAAGTTGCTTGTGCTGGACGTGGATGGTGTAATGACTGACGGTGGAATGTATATGACCGAGAATGGAGATCACATCAAAAAATTCAACACAAAAGATGGTTTAGCTATTCAGCATGTCGTAAAGTCATCTACTCAGCTGGCTATTATTTCATCAGGATTAGTTCCTGAGATGGTTAAGGCTCGAGCAAAAATGTTAGGTATTCAGCATTGTTACATCGGCACAGAACCTAAGCTTCAGGTACTTCACCAACTCATTGATGAGTTGAAAATTAATCTTGATGAAGTGGCGATAATTGGTGATGATGTCAATGATTTACCTGTGATGCGATCTGTTGGACTCGCAGTTTGTCCTTCTGATGCGGTTAATGCGGTGAAAAGTAAATCGCATATTATTCTTACAAAAAAAGGAGGTCAGGGATGCGTCCGTGAATTCATCGATAGTTATTTACTAAAAAAACCGTTAGGGTAGTACCATGAAAAAAATTACGATTGGAATCATCAAAGAGGGGAAAGTACCTCCCGACCACCGGGTTCCACTAACGCCAAAGCAATGCGGAATGATTCAGTCGACGTATTCCAATGTCGAAATTCTCGTTCAAGCCAGTCCTGTCCGTTCCTTTAAAGATGAAGAGTACAAACAGGAGGGTATTCGTGTAGTTGAATCGCTTGAAGAGGCAGACATTATTTTTGGTGTAAAAGAGGTCAATGTAGCTGATTTAATTCCAAATAAAACGTTCTTCTTTTTCTCGCATACAATTAAAAAACAACCTTACAATCGAAAGCTGCTTCAAGCTGTATTAGATAAAAAAATTCGGCTTGTGGATTACGAAACATTAAAAAACAAGCAGAATAAGCGTGTCATTGGTTTTGGTCGATATGCTGGAATTGTTGGAGCGTACAACAGTTTCAGGACTTATGGATTGAAATCAGGTAGGTATGAGTTAAAACCTGCACATCTTTGTAAACATCGTTTAGAAATGGAGGAGGAGATGAACAAAATTGACCTTCCATCTGATTATAAAATCGTTCTCACTGGCTTTGGTCGAGTAGGTCACGGTGCAAGAGAAATTATAGACCGTCTTCCAATTAAAGAGGTTACGCCAGAAGAATTAATAAGCAGCTCGTTTGATCAGCCTGTTTTTGCACATTTGGAACTGGAAGACTACTACCAACGGAAAGATGGTAAGCCTTTTGAAAAGAGTGATTTTTACCAATCTCCTCAAGAATACAAATCGTCATTTGCCAATTATTTACCCCACTGTGATATGTATATTCCATGTCATTTTTGGAGTGATAAGTCACCCGTAATCATCTCAAAAAGTGAGTTAAAAATGGCGTCTAATCGTCTAGCGGTTGTTGGTGATATTTCGTGTGACATTGACGGACCAATCGCCTCAACCATTCGTGCGAGTAAGATGAGCGACCCCATTTATGGGTATGATCCGCAGTCCGAACAGGAGGTCGATTTCTCAACTGAAGGTGCAATTGCCGTAATGGCGGTTGACAATCTTCCATGTGAATTGCCGAAAGATGCTTCTGAAGATTTTGGTAACGAGTTAATTCGCATCGTTTTACCTAATTTGCTTCAGTCAGATCCCGACTTTATTATAGATCGTGCTGCAATTACTACATTCGAAGGAAATTTAAACGAACCATATTTGTATTTACAAGATTACGTTGATGGAAAAGAAGCATAGCAAAGGAGATAAACGCGTTATTCGAGGTTGGCTTTTTTACGATTGGGCTAATTCGGTATATCCGTTGATCATTTCTTCGGCGATTTTTCCCATTATGTACGAAAGCTTGACAAGTATAAAAGACGAGTCGGGTAAAACTATTTACGATACCATTTCCTTTTTTGGCATGGAGATGAAGAATACCGCCTTTTATGCTTATTTGGTCGGCGTATCCTATTTAGTTGTTGCACTTATCTCTCCACTTTTATCGGGAATTGCAGATTTTACAGGGAAGAAAAAACGCTTTTTGCAATTCTTCTGCATTTTAGGCGCTTCATCTGCTTCCTTGCTCTATTTTTTTAACCCATCAAATGGCGGAAATGAGTTCTCTCCTTACGTGATCGGGTGGGATATTTTGCCGCTATTTTTCGCGAGTATTGGGTTTTGGGCAAGTTTAGTGTACTACAATTCGTACTTACCTGAAATTGCTGATCCTGAAGATCACAATGTCATCAGTGCGAAAGGATTTTCAATGGGTTACCTTGGGAGTTCCATTTTACTAATTATTATTCTTGTCCTGACTCAATTTACCCAGTTGATGCCTATTCGCTATGCTTTTCCGTTGGTTGGTTTGTGGTGGATTGGATTCGCCATGTTTACTTTCTCGCGGTTACCGAATGTTGACGCTGTTCGCAAAGAAAATGTATCAGTGGTAAAGGCAGGATTTAATGAATTACGACTTGTTTGGAAGGACATCAAATCGCGGTTGGTTGTTCGCCGATACATTGCGAGTTACTTCATGTTTAACATGGCTGTGCAGACCGTTATGATAATGGCTACAGCATTTGCGAATAAAGAAATTGTGGGCATAAAAACACAGGATTTGATTGTGAGCATCTTGCTCATTCAATTTTTGGGAATCCTTGGTTCTGTTGTGTTTTCTAAAATAGCAACTCGATTTGGCAACCGGTTAGGGTTGTCAATTGCCATTTTGATTTGGATTGGACTCTGTCTGTTCGTTTATTTTTTCGTCTTTTTGCCTTGGCAATTTTACATCGCAGCTTCAATGGTGGGATTGGTAATGGGTGGCATTCAATCACTTGCACGTTCAACCTATTCGAAAATGTTACCCGAAACAGAAGACCACGCTTCTTACTTTAGTTTCTTTGATGTCAGCGAGAAAATTGGGTTGGCGATTGGTACGATCTCTTTCGGATTAATAGAGACGTTTACTGATATAAGAACATCAGTATTGGCGCTTGTGGTATTCTTTGTTGCCGGAATTATTCTATTGTTTCGCGTGCCGATCAAATAAAAAAGAGCTGCCTTTTTCAAGACAACTCTTCTCACTATTTTGGTTACCCTTATTTCTTGTAAAATGGTAATTTCACCACTTTGGCTTTGATTCCTTTGTCGCGAATTTCAACGAAAATCTCAGTCTCCAACGCACTGTTTGGTATCGTGACATAGCCTAATCCAATCCCCAATTTCATTGATGGCGACATGGTTCCTGATGTTACTTTTCCGATCTCATTGCCTTCTGAATCAAGAATGCGGTAATCGTGTCGTGGAATACCTCGGTCAATCATCTCAAATGCGACAAGCTTGCGACTTACACCAGTCTCTTTTTGCTGCTTTAACAGATCGGAATCTACAAATTCTTTCGTGAATTTAGTGATCCATCCCAATCCCGCTTCAATTGGTGAAGTAGTATCGTCAATGTCATTTCCGTATAAACAGAATCCCATTTCTAATCGTAATGTATCCCTTGCTGCAAGTCCAACCGGTTTAATACCAAACGAAGCTCCGGCTTCAAACACACGGTCCCAAACTTGCTCGACTTCTGAATTTTTACAATAGATTTCAAAACCACCAGATCCTGTGTACCCAGTTGCTGAAATGATTACATGCTCAATTCCCGCGAAATCTGCAACTTCAAAGTGGTAATACTTGATTTCAGCCAAATTAACGGATGTCAATGACTGCATCGCTTCAATTGCCTTAGGTCCTTGAATTGCCAACAACGAATAGTCATCAGAAAGGTTTTTCATGTCCACACCTAAATCATTGTGCGATGAAATCCACGCCCAGTCTTTATCAATATTCGAAGCATTTACGACAAGCAGATACTGCTCATCCTTCATGCGGTAAATGATTAAATCATCCACAATTCCGCCTTTTCCATTTGGCATGCAAGAATACTGCGCGCGACCAACTTCCATCGTTGAAGCATCATTCGTGGTGACTTTTTGAATTAAAGCTAATGCATGCTCACCAGTTAATAAAAACTCTCCCATGTGCGATACGTCGAATACACCGACAGCTGTTCGAACTGTTTCATGTTCAGCGTTAACTCCTTCATATTGAACTGGCATATTATATCCAGCGAAAGGAACCATTTTCGCACCGAGCGCGATGTGTTTTTGCGTAAGAGCCGTGTTTTTCATGATTTCATTTTGAGTGAACAAATGTACTATTTTAACTAACGCAAATTTAGCGAAGAAGTTCAGCGAGCTCTTGACCAACTAATGTTCCAATGGCTACACCCATTCCACCCATACGGACACCAATGGCAATTTTGTCGTCAATTGATTGAACAATAGGTTCTTTTGCTTTTCCAAGCCCCATAATTCCAGACCAACGATAGGCAATATCAAACGAATCATTAGGAAGAATGACCTCGCGCAAGAGGTGTTCAATAGCTGACTGGATCTCGTTTGTTACTCCAAGTTGGTTTGTTGTTTCGCCTTCAAAATCAAGGTTTCTTCCACCTCCTATAAGTATGCGGTCTTCTACATTTCGAAAATAGTAATACCCGCAATCGTAATGAAACGTCCCGTTGATCTTCAGGTCATAAATTGGAGTGGTAACAAGTACTTGTGCACGAGCTGGCTGAACGTCCATTCCAGGAAGTAATTCTTGCGCAAATCCGTTTGTGCAAATGGCGACTTTACTTGCTTTAAAGTAGCCAATGGAAGATTGAATACCGACATTGTAAAGGTGAACTTGTAATCCCCTTATTTCGATTCCAAAAAGAACGTGTATCCCCAATGATTGTGCTAAACGATAGAGTTTGTCAATCATTAAATCGGTATCTAGTTGTCCTTCTAGTCGATTGTAAAAACTTGTATGAATGCCTTGAAATCCAAATTTTTCACCGAGTGTATTGTCCTGACTAAAAACACCTTTTTCTCCGGTTATTTCCTCCATTTGAGCATTCAAATAGCCCAGTTGATCCTTAACACGCGTCTCTTTATCTGATTCATTGTGCATTAACAAATCCCAAGAACCATGTTGTTCAATAGAAAACGACGTGCCGAGTAACTCTTTTAATGCTTGAAGTCCTTTCCATCGTTTCTCAACGGTTTTCCAAACGGAAGTTTCAGGAATGGTTTTGAGGTCATCCAATAGTTCAGTTGGACTTCCAAAACAGGCAAATCCCGCATTTTTCGTACTTGCGCCACTCGGTAAAACACCACGTTCAACAATCACTATTTTGGCTGTTGGATGTGATTTTTTAAGGTGAATAGCGGTTGATAATCCAACGATCCCACTTCCGACAACTAGAAAATCAATTCCTTCGAAGTACATGCGTCGTTCCCAGAAGCTAAATTCATCGAGTTGAAGACTTTGCATTTCCTTGTTGTTTAAACTATTTTGAGCATATTTGTATAGAGAAACAGATCAAAATTAAGCGAATTCTGTAACGGTATAATGGACAACACGTTTTTTTGCTGATTCATGCGGAAATTAGGGATTATCATCATTGAGTTAATGTGTCTTGCGACAAGTCTTTTTGCGCAGGATCCAGCCTTTCGTGTAGATGGTACAATTCTCAATGGTATCGGACAGAAACCGGAAGTTGGCGTTCGCGTGTATGTTCAACAAGATGGTAAGTCTATAGGGGAAGTGACTACCCAAGCAAATGGAAAATATGACTTGAAAGTCCAAGTAGATTATGCTAAACCATTCGAACTGCATTTCAAGAAAGACAATTTTTTCGCAAAACGAATAATTTTTGATTATTCGAAATTAAATCCAGAAGATGACCTTCCGGCAGGTGATGTGCGTCCGTGGTCAAATGCCAACATTGAAATTGTTTCCAAATCTTCAGGCGCTCAATTGGGATTTTTGGAGTCTGAACCTGTAGCTAAATTTGGTAATGGTGTTTCTCCTGTTCCAGACAATTCATACAACGACAAGATGAAGGCAAAAGTCAAGGCTGTTATGGATGGTCTTGCCAATCAAGAGAATGCTAAACAACTTGCCTATCAAAAGGCAATTAAGGAAGCAGATGAACTCTACCTTGTGCAAAAAAAATATACAGAGGCGCTTACGAAATACGAAGA
>JBILNH010000048.1:0-14815 GCA_044375095.1 Crocinitomicaceae bacterium | reverse complement strand
ATTGATAAAAGCTGAAAAAGAAGCTAACTTGAATAATCTTCAAGCCGATTCAGAATATTACAACTTGATTAAAGCGGGTGATGCATTAAGAGATCAAAAGAGTTACCCGCAAGCCATAACAAAATACAAAGAGGCACTTCAAAAGAAGAAGGAACAATATCCTCAAGATGAGATTAATAAGCTGGAAAAAATAATTGAAGAACAGAATAAAGAAGCAGAAATTCTTACGAAGTACAACGAGGCCGTGAAATTGGCGGATATGTTCTACAATCAAAAAAGTTTTGAAGCTGCTCGAGAGAAATACCTCGTTGCGAATAAATTAAAGCCAAACGAAGTACATCCAACGACAAGGTTGGCCGACTTAGACAAGAAGATTGCAGATCTTGAAGCAAAGAAGGCGACCAAGCGAAAGTACGATGATTTAATCGCTCAAGCTGATGAGTTGTTCACCCAAGAGAAATGGGCTGATTCGAAGTCTAAATACCAAGAAGCCCTTTCCATTGAGTCGGCCTCTTCTTATCCTACAGATCGTATCAAGTTGTGTGATGAAAAAATACTCGAACTACAGAAAGAAAAAGATCGACTCGACAAAATTGCAGCCTTACTTAAAGATGGGGCCTTATTGGTTGAATCTTCAAAATGGATTGAGGCGAAAGTAAAATATACTGAGGTAATTCAATTGGATAATACCAATTCAGAAGCCATCGCGAAACTTTCTTTAATAGACGAGAAGATTAAGGCTCAAGAAGCTGACGCAGCGAAAGAAGCAAAATGGGCTAAGTTGATTCAGGAGGCAGAAGCAGCTGTGAAACTTTCTCAATGGAATACTGCACGCTCAAAATTTGTGGAAGCTATCGGATTGAAACCTACAAAAGAAATACAGGATAAACTTGATGCTGTATTGCTGAAAATAAAAGAGGAGGAAGACCGACTTGCGGCAGATTCTAAATTCCAGGAATTAAAAAAGAAAGGCTTGGATTTGATGATCGAAAAGAAATGGCAAGAAGCTAAATTGGCGTTTACAGAAGCGAAGTCAATTAAAGAGGACCAGGTGGTGAATGTAAAGTTAACTGAGGTCGAAAAATACATTCAACAGCAATCCGCAGCTCAAAAATTAGAAGAGGATTACCAAACGGCTATTAGTTCTGCTCAGACTAAAGAGCTGTCTGGTGAACTTGATCAAGCTATCACGTTTTACAAATTAGCTGAAAGTAAAAAACCGCTTGAAAAGTTACCGAAAGACAAGATAAAAGAGTTGGAGCTTCTTAAAATTGAAAAAGTAAAGCAGCAAGAAGTTGATAAAAAGTACGCTGAACTCATGAAAAAAGGAGATCAGTGGATGGCTGAAAAAAATTACGTTGCTGCGATACGTGAATTCAATCAAGCATTAACACTTAAACCAACCGAAAAAGAACCTGTTGATAAAGCAGCAGAGGCAGAGCGTTTAGAAAAAGAGAAGAATTCTGAGACCGATCAATTGTTTAACAAGATGATCGAGGCATCTGAGAAGGAATTGGAACAGAACAACTTCGCTAAAGCAAGAGAATATGCGGAAAGAGCGTTGAAAAACCGGCCGGATGAATCAAAGCCAAAAGAGCTGATCACACGTATTGCCAAGCTTGAAAAAGAACAGAAAGATTATGAATCAAAGATGGCAGATGCAAAGATTCAGTTGGATGCGCAAAAATTAGAACTGGCTAAATCACTTTATCAACAAGCTTCTACCATTAAACCAAACGAAAAAGCTCCAAAAGATCAAATTGAGAATATTGACCGCCTAATTGCTGCAAAACAATCAGATGATCAAAAGAATGAGCAATATAAAGCGGCGATGTCAAAGGCCTTTGAAGAGGTAAAGAAATTAAATTATGTAGGTGCATTAGCGTTTTTTCAAAGTGCACTTAGTGCGAAACCGGGAGATCAAACAGCCAAAGATAAGATCGATGAAATTCAGCAGATTATTGATAATGAACAAAATCGCTTGAAAGCAGATGAACAGAAGAAATTAGAATTAGCCAAATGGTTAGTTGAGGGAGACGACGCGTTTTCAGCTGCTCGTTATGAAGATGCAATTTCTGCGTATGAAAAAGCATTGAATTTAGATCCAGGATCTCAGTTGATTAAGCAAAAAGTAGAGTCTTCAAAGGCGAAACTTAATGAACTTAAAACAGCTAATGAAACAAAGGAATACAATGAACTTATTAAAAAGGCAGACGATTTCTTCAGACTGAAAAACTATGGTGAAGCTCGAACATCCTATGAAAAAGCGCGTGATCAAAAACCAGCCGATAGTTATCCAAAGCGCAAACTAGATGAAATTGACGCCATTTTAAATAGCCAGTCAACCGCAAAATTATTGCCTGATTTGGGAACACCAGTTCAAAATTCGTCACTTGATGGATATGCACTCTTGGTAAAAGCAGATTTAGAACGTAAAAATGCGCAATCAGGGGCAATAGATTCCAAATTAAATAGCGTGAATAAGGCTATCGAGCAAAATGATCGAATAAATGGGTTTTCTATTCAAACAACCGATAATTACTTGAGTCAAGTTGATGAGAATGCGGGTGAGACACTAAAAGCGTCCGAACAAAAGAACCGAAGAACAATCGATTACTTGGAGGAGGTTGCAGCGGAATTGGCAAAAGAGGCTGCTAAATCAGCTTCAAACCAAGATGAGCAAACGCGCAATGCAGTTGCTAAAATAACAGCCATTGATCAACAAGTGAATGTCGCTGAAAAAGACAATAGAGATCTATACAATTCGAATACTGAAGTGATTAAAACAATTGAGGTCGGGACTCAAAATGCATCTTTGACACTTCTAAAAGCTGATGCAGATCAATCTGTAGGTATGAACGAATCCCTTCAGTCGTTTGAATCTCGTCAACAAAAAAACGCATCAATTGCGTACAATGAAGCTGTTCGTAATGACCGTCAATTGACTCAGCAAATAGAGGGCACATTGACACTTCAAAATCAGCAAGTAATCAATACTGATCGATCGATCAACGAAAAACAAGAAGTGATTACGGCGGTTGTATTAAAGTCCCAAAATGACAATCCTTCAGACCGTAACCTTCAATTAACAAACGATACTAGGATTCGTGCCATTCAACAAAGCGTGATCAAAGGGCAAGAAAATACGCGAACGAATGAAGATAAATCAATGCAGCAAACAGGTAGCCAAATTGAAGGCATTCGAAATCAAGCGGCTGACATTCTTCAACGAGAACAGGAACAAGGATTGGTTACCAACACAATCGTAGATAAAAAAACGCAGCAATTGGTTAAAGCAGAGCAAAACCAATTCGTAAAAGACCAATCAAACGGAATTGACCAAGGACAGCGGGTCATGAAAGTGGACGACAATATCAACCGTGAAATGATTCGACAATCAACAAATACAATTGATAATAGCGCAAAAATCAATCGTCTTGAAACAAAATTGGAAACGGGTGAAACAGCTTTGTTGAATAGCGAAAAGGATGAGTCCATGACTGTTGAAGCAAAGGTCAATAAGTTCGTTAACGGTCAATCCAACCAACAGGTTCAACTTACATCCCAAGAGCGATCCATGAAACGCGATTACTTGGATGTGGCAGCAAAGGCAACTAATGTCCAGGCAAATACTGATCGTGAGCTTGCCGAAAAGTCATACGAACATGGAGTGAAAATTGATACGCGATTAAATGCGACTAAAGTTAAGACAAGAACGCCGAATGAAATTGGACTCAACTATCCTGAAGGAGTGTCCGAAGAGAATTTCACTCGATCGGATAGTTTTGGATACGTCACTGCGTATATTACTCGACGAGTAGTTGTTGTCGAAGGACAAGGTGATGTGTATGTGAGAACACAAACACTAGATAATACAACTTACTCGAAAAATGGTAAGCCCATTACTGAAGAAGCCTGGATTCAGCATACGCAAAATTCAGATCTAGTTAAAAACACCAAGAACTAAGCTATTCAACACACGATGTGGGTAACTCTTTCTGTTCCCAATCGTCCCCATTTCTTTTCCATTTATTTTTACAGCACATTCAAACCGTGTTCAAAATGAAAGTACATTTTATTGCCATTGGAGGAAGTGCAATGCATAATTTAGCTATTGCGCTAAGCCGCAAAGGAACCGTTGTTACTGGTTCAGACGATGAAATTTTCGAACCTTCACGAACACGATTAGAAAGGCAAGGAATTTTACCAGTAACGATTGGTTGGGATGAGCAACGAATAACTTCTGATTTAGATGCCGTTATCTTGGGCATGCATGCACGAGAAGATAATCCTGAATTGATCCGCGCGAAAGAATTAAGCATACCGATTTATTCTTATCCTGAATACTTATACGAGCAAAGTAAGCACAAAACACGGGTTGTAATTGGCGGGAGTCATGGCAAAACAACGATTACTTCTATGTTGCTTCATGTGGTCAATAAACTTGGTGTAAATGTCGATTACATGGTAGGGGCTCAATTGGAAGGGTACGATTGCATGGTTAAATTATCTGATGACGCACCAATTATGATTTTAGAAGGGGACGAATACCTTAGCTCTCCGATTGACCGTCGACCGAAATTCCATTTGTACCAACCGGATATTGCGATTATAAGCGGCATAGCTTGGGATCATATCAATGTGTTTCCAACGTTTGAAAATTACCTTGAGCAATTTGATATTTTTTGCGCATGTATCACTGAAAAAGGTGTGCTAGTTTGCAATCAAGAGGACGAGGAAGTTCGTCTATTAGGCGAAAAACACAACGAAAGACTTAGTATTAAACCCTATCAAACGCCAACATTTCGCGTAACTGAAATGGGTTCTCAAGTGGAATTGAATGGTGAGTGGTTTGATTGGAAAATATTTGGTGCGCATAACCTGCAAAATGCGATGGGAGCATTAGAGCTTGCAGCGGCTATTGGAATAAAACCAGGAGATTTTATGAGCGCTATGCAAGATTTTACTGGAGCAGGAAAACGGTTGCAAAAAGTAGTAGAAACTAAGGATTTTGTCTTATTCAAAGACTTTGCTCATTCACCGTCAAAATTAAAAGCAACAACCAAAGCAGTGAAAGAACAGTATCCAGATAGGCATGTAATTGCGTGTATGGAATTGCACACGTTTTCGTCCTTACAGAAGAATTTTTTACCACACTACAGTGGTTCAATGCAAGCAGCTGATGAAGCACTAGTTTATTTTAGTCCAGCTGTTGTGGCCCACAAAAAACTTCCGGAATTGACCAAGGACGAAATTCAAAAAGCATTTGGTAATGAAGTTAATGTAGTTGATTCTACCCAAGATGTATTGTCGTTCATCAGAAAGCACGATCTTCATAATAGTGTGTTGCTGATGATGTCGTCTGGAACGTTTGATGGAATTGACTACGATCAACTCGGAGAAGAATTAAAGGCTGCTATCGCTAATTCCTGAAAACGACTTTTCGCATAATAATCGTTATCAATAGACTGTAGAGCGTAGCTAGAATAATCATAGCTAAAACCGTCAATGTAGATGTAAATCCGGCAGAGGCACCTTGACGATTACTCTGTTTAAGTTTCGATTCGATTTGTTCTTTCGTCATGACTTCCGCATCTTGCTGTTCTCTTTTGAATTTTTCCAACTGAACAGGATCATTAACCATTCGTTCAATGGCAATGTCATTTTCTGCTACCTGATGTTGGTAGCATTCCGGATTGATTTTATGGTAGAAAAAATAAATAAAAATACTTACCAGCACCACGTAGGGAACGCCTGCAGACATCGCATTCTTCATGTCAAATAATGCGTTACTTTCTTCCGTCTGTTTCCTTTTTTCTAAATAAAGCCCAATTGAAATGGCCACAAGTAAACCGAAAATGTTCAATAAAACTGCTACTTCAGGAACAGGTGTGTCCACAAAAAATCCCAGGTAATGTGCTGACAATCGAAAGGTTATCCAACAAGCCGCAGCAATAAGTCCCGTTTTTACTCCGATACGCATAACAGAAAATTAGCTGTTCATTGAAACGAGAAACTCTTCATTCGACAGGGTGTTTTCCATGTGGTTCTTCATAAACTCCATCGCTTCAACTGGATTCATATCCGCAATGAATTTTCGGATGAGCCAAATACGCTGCAGAACATCTTTTCCAACAAGTAAATCTTCGCGACGTGTACCTGAAGCTGTAATATCGATTGCCGGATAAATGCGGCGATTGGAAATCTTACGATCCAATTGCAATTCCATGTTACCGGTACCTTTGAATTCTTCAAAAATTACTTCGTCCATTTTAGATCCTGTCTCAGTTAAAGCGGTAGCTAGAATAGATAATGACCCACCATTTTCTATTTTACGGGCTGATCCAAAGAAGCGTTTTGGTTTATGCAACGCGTTGGCATCAACACCTCCGGAAAGTACTTTTCCTGAAGCTGGAGAAACAGTGTTGTATGCTCGCGCTAGTCGCGTGATTGAATCGAGTAATATACAAACATCATGACCACATTCCACCATTCTTTTGGCTTTTTCAAGAACCATGTTCGCCACTTTTACATGTCGATCAGCTGGCTCATCAAATGTAGAAGCAATCACTTCTGCTTTTACACTTCTGGCCATATCGGTAACTTCTTCAGGGCGCTCGTCGATCAAAAGTACTATCAAGTATGTTTCAGGGTGATTCGCTGCAATAGCATTGGCTACATCCTTTAATAACATGGTTTTACCTGTTTTAGGCTGTGCTACAATCATACCACGTTGACCTTTCCCAATTGGTGCGAATAAATCCATAACGCGTGTGGAAAGTGTTTCCTGCGCATGACCGGTTAGTTTAAATTTCTCATCTGGAAATAGGGGAGTGAGGTACTGAAATGGGACACGATCACGGATGTATGACGGATGTCTACCATTTATAGATTCTACTTTTACAAGTGGAAAGAATTTCTCGCCTTCTCTTGGTGGACGGATGGTTCCTTTTACCGTGTCTCCCGTTTTTAATCCAAAATGTTTAATCTGACTTTGAGAAACGTATATATCATCTGGTGATGGCAAGTAATTATAATCAGATGATCGCAAGAAGCCATAACCATCTTGAATCACTTCAAGTACACCCTCTGCTGTAACAATACCTACAAGATCGTAGGAGTCATCCACTTTCTCTTCTTGTTGCCTGCGCTGATTTTGTTGATTTTGCTGCGGGTGTTGATGCCGATGCTGCTGACGAGGATGCTTATGTTGCTGCTGCTGTTGTTGTTTTTCTTCAGGTTTATTTCCTTGCTGATCTTGATCGGAAGTCGGATTTGCGACAGAATCATTTTTTTCTTCTGATAATTCAACTTTTTTGGCTAAATCAAGTAGATTTCTACCTTTCTTTTCGTTCAAGTTTTCTTCTTGATTCTCAGGTTGATTCTCAGGTTGATTCTCATTTTTTACTTTCGGCTTATTTTTGTTACCCAATTTTGTGACGCCTTCTATTTCCTTTTTGATCTCAGGTTGAATTTCCTGTTTTACATCACTTTTAGGTGCAGTAACAGTCGAAAACAAATCAGTACTTTCTTGATTTTCAACTTTCGAAACCCTTGGTCTGCGTTTTTTAGTTTCGTTATCATTCGATTCTGTAGAACGTGAATCTAAAATAAGATCAATCAATTCAGCTTTTTTAAAGGATTCTGCTGAATCAATTCCAATAGTTGATGCAATTACCCTTAGGTCAGAAAGTTTTTTACTTTCTAGCTCTTTTTTGTCCATAAATGTTGTTTGAGAATGACAATTTTTACAATTGTGAGATCACTGGTTAAATGGAAGGATTAAGGTACGAAATGACCTTAATTACTTTGATATTGCAAGTTTAAGTATAATTGCTTGAAACAGCATCGTTTTATGCAAATTATTTATTGAAAAGATAGGTGCGTTTATTCTCTGGTATGTTTTGATCGATTTTAAGTGCAGAAGAAATATGTATCTTCATGCCATGAAACAATTCAAATCATTTTACACTGTTTTTTGGTACGTTATTGCCTTTTTTCACATTGGCTTGGTTTTTTTAATCGAAAGCGCTTTCCCAGGAGTTGATCCAACCCCATTTAGAATGGCAAGGTATATCTTGATCGCAATTCTTTTTCTGATTTCTTTTAAACGCAAGAAATTGTCACTTTGGATTTTCTCTTCCATGATCTTAGGTGTTGAAGTGGGGATGGATTTCCCTGATTTCGCCCTCGAAATGGAACGACTAGGTAAGATTTTCCTGCGCTTAATAAAATCACTTGTTGCACCTTTAATTTTTGCCACACTCGTCATAGGAATTGCAGGTCATTCCAATTTAAAACAAGTCGGAAGAATTGGACTGAAAAGTATTCTCTATTTTGAAATTGTAACTACGGTGGCATTATTTATTGGTCTGTTCGCGATTAATGTTTCTCAAGCTGGTGTTGGGGTCAAAGTAGAAGCACGAAGTCAAGACAAGGAAAAATCAGTTGAACTTCTTGCTCAAAAGGCTGAACATAAAGATCATTTTGTGGAGATTTTTCCAGAGAATTTCGCTAAATCCATGGTGGAAAATCAAGTCCTTCAAATCGTTGTGTTTTCAGTCATTTTTGCCATAGGACTAGGAATGGTTAAGAATACGGCACACAAAACAACCATGCTTAATTTCAGTGAGAGTTTAGCCGAAGTCATGTTTAAGTTTACGGATATTGTCATGTACCTTGCGCCACTAGCTGTTTTCGGAGCGCTCGCAAGCACGGTAGCTAAATCAGGTGTAGAGATTCTGTTTTACCTCATGAAACTAGTTGGAACGTTATACGTGGCGTTGATTATTTTTGTCCTTGCTGTCTTACTGCCAATTGCACTTATGGCTAGAATTCCAATTAAGAAGTTCATTCAAGCGATAACTGAACCTGTTACGCTGGCATTTGCAACAGCAAGTAGTGAAGCCGCACTTCCGAAAGCACTAGAGAACATGGAGAAATTTGGGGTACCAAAGAAAATAGTGGCGTTCGTTATACCGACTGGGTATAGTTTTAACCTAGACGGGACCACACTTTACCTTTCGCTGGCCACAGTTTTCGTAGCGCAGATGTCAGGGGTGAATTTGTCTATTGGAGAGCAAATTAGTATTTGTCTGGTCCTTATGTTAACCAGTAAAGGTGTTGCAGGTGTCAGAGGCGCTTCATTTGTTATCCTGGCAAGTACGGTCGCTTCATTAGGTTTAGATCCGGAAAAAGCAAGCGTGATTTTAGCAGTTGATGCCCTCATGGACATGGGTAGAACAGCTGTAAATGTTATGGGGAATTGTTTGGCATCAGCGGTTATTGCAAGAAGCGAAAAGGAATTATTTAAGAAGGAAGAGGATTTATTTATTGCCTAAAGCTTTGTAGCTAAAAACTTTCCTGTTGAATTGTTCTCTTGTTTTACAAGGTCTTCAGGTGTTCCGGTAAACAGAACATACCCGCCATGTTCACCGCCCTCAGGTCCGAGATCAATAATCCAATCTGCGCATTTAATGACTTCAGTATTGTGCTCGATTACAAGAACTGAATGCCCTGAATGAATGAGCGATTGGAAGGCAATAATTAACTTGTCAATGTCGTAAAAATGCAAACCAGTTGTTGGCTCGTCAAAGATGAATAGGGTGGAAGGACTTTGCGCTCCCTTGGATAAAAATGATGCTAACTTGATTCGTTGTGCTTCGCCACCACTCATTGTACTTGATGATTGCCCTACTTTTAAATATCCTAGTCCGACATCAATTAAGGGTTGGATTTTTTCGACAATCTTTTGTTCCAATTTGTCAGTTCCTTCCTTGAAAAATCTATAAGCTTCATCAATATCCATTTCCAGGATGTCAGCGATGGACTTTTCTCGGTATTCTATTTCAAGCGTTTCTTGCTTAAAACGGCGTCCGTGACACGTGTCACATGTTAAATGCACGTCAGCCATGAATTGCATACCAACGGTAATTTCGCCTTCGCCTTCGCACATTTCACATCTACCACCTTCTACATTAAAGGAGAAGTAGCCCGGTTTATATCCCCTTGCTTTTGCTAATGGCAACCTCGAAAACAACTCGCGAATTTCATCAAATGCCTTTACGTAGGTAATTGGGTTGCTGCGCGATGATTTACCAATTGGATTTTGGTCAACTAATTCGACTGCCTGAACCAGTTTTACATCACCTTTTAGTAAAGCTCCGCCAATTCCTTCTGATGTCCCGTCCGAAATCGTCCGTTTTATTAATGGAAAAAGGACGTCCTTGACCAAAGTTGACTTTCCTGATCCACTCACTCCTGTAACACAAACCAACTGATTCAGCGGAAAAGAAACAGTGAGGTTTTTTAAATTGTTCATTTGCGCACCTTCTAAATGCAGCTGACGATGCGGTTTTCTTCTCGATGTTGGAACCTTTATTTCTTGTCTTCCAGTTAAATAATCAGCCGTTAAACTTGTTGTTGAGTGAATCAATTGCTCATGATTTCCTTGAAAAACAACTACCCCTCCGTATATACCTGCTTTAGGACCGATGTCTAAAATTTCATCCGCAGCTTTCATGACTTCCTCCTCGTGCTCAACAACAATGACGGTATTGCCCACATCGCGTAATCGCTTCAAAACTGAAATTAATCGCTCAGTATCTTTTGGATGCAAACCGATTGATGGTTCGTCAAGAATATACGTCGAACCTACCAGTGAACTTCCTAGTGATGTGGCTAGATTAATGCGCTGCGATTCCCCTCCTGATAAACTATTCGATTGACGATTCAATGTCAAATAACCCAATCCAACATCGCATAAGAATCCCAATCTATTAGTGATTTCTGGTAGAATCCGTTTTACAATTTGCTTGTCGTATTCACTAATGTCTAATGACTTAAAGAAATCCAAGCTTTTCGAAACAGGCATCAAAACGATATCTGTTATTGAATGGCCGTTGATTTTGACATAATTCGCATCCTTTCTCAAGCGAGTTCCGTTGCAATCAGGACATGCGGTCTTTCCTCTGTACCTGGAAAGCATGACTCGGTATTGAATTTTATACGTCTGACTCTCCAGAAATCTAAAGAAAGGAGTGATTCCTGTGAAATTCTTATTTCCAGTCCAGAGTAAATCGTATTCCGCTTCAGTTAATTGGTTGACTGGGCGGTGAATTGGGAAGTTTATTTTCTTAGCGTTGTAAATGAGTTCATTGAGGTATTCACCCATAGTTTCACCTCTCCATGGGACAATGGCTCCTTCGTAAACGCTCAGTTGTTTGTTCGGAATGACCAAATTAGGATCGATACCGATGATAGAGCCAAATCCCTCACATGACTTACATGCACCATAGGGATTGTTAAATGCAAAAAAATGGTCGCTGGGTACTTGGAATTCTATGCCATCAAGTTCAAATCGGGTTGAAAATTCTTTTCGCTCGTGTGTTTCAGGTTCAATGAGTGTACAGGTTCCATTTCCTTCAGTAAATGCCAGTTGCACGGAGTCTGCCACACGCGATTTCCATGCGTCATCTGTTGAAACGACCACCCGGTCAATAACAAGGTAGGCATGAAGTAAATCTTCGGTAGTTTTTGTCAAACAATCATCAAAATGAATAATTGTTTCATTAACATACAAACGACTATAACCTTGCTGAGTTAGAATTTCCAATTGGCGTTCAATACCGTATTTAGTGAGGTGAACTAATGGACTCGTAATTAAAATCCGCGTTCCTTCAGGATAAAGCAAAAGATTGTTGACTACGTCCTGTACGGCGTGTTTTTTAACTTCATGACCAGAAAGAGGTGAAATTGTTTTGCCTATTCGTGTAAATAATAGTTTGAGGTAATCGTAGATTTCAGTTGTGGTACCAACAGTCGACCTTGGGTTGCTTGTGATCACCTTTTGCTGAATCGCTATTGAAGGAGAAAGGCCTTTTATATAGTCTGTCTCAGGTTTATCTAGCTTCCCTAGAAACTGTCGAGCGTACGAAGATAAACTTTCAATGTAGCGCCGCTGACCTTCTGCATAAAGCGTGTCAAATGCAAGCGATGATTTTCCAGATCCGGATACGCCGGTTATTACGGTCAGTTTTCCGTGTGGAATAGAAACATCCATGTTTTTAAGGTTGTGCACGCGCGCTCCTTTTACTTCAATAGATGTTTTTTTCATTCTCTCTAGGATTGTATTACAAAGATAACAAGACAGTCGGCACATAGTTCATCAGTGAAAAGGGATGAGCTAAAATGTTAAAAAATCATTCTTATTTCAAAAAGTGTTATATTTGAGATTGTAAATCGTAAAAATCAAGTCGCCTATAGCACACTAATACGTTTGTAAACTAGTAATACCGTTCTTAAAACAAGAATTATGTTAGTACAACGTATGGAGGACCGTGATTTAATCACAGCTTATGTTAATGGTAATGATGTAGCTTTTGAGAAGTTACTCATGCGCCATAAAGACAAAATTTACCGTTTTATTTATTTGAAAGTACGGAAGCAGGAAATTGCAGAAGATATTTTTCAAGAAACGTTTGTCAAGGTAATCAATACCCTTAAGTTGGGTAATTACAATGAGGAAGGGAAGTTTTTGCCTTGGGCTATGCGAATAGCACACAACCTAGTAATTGATTATTTCCGAAAGACGAATAGGGTACGTTTGATATCTGAATCTTCTTCAATGAAAGATGATTACACTATTTTTCATATAATTGCATCGGAGGATAAAAACGTTCAGGAAGAGTGGTGTAGGGGTGAATTGGAAAATCAGATGGTTGAATTAATAGAACATTTACCACAAACTCAACGGGATATTCTCAAGATGCGACTCTACAAAGAAATGTCCTTTAAAGACATCGCTGAGTTAGAAAACATTAGCATCAATACAGCACTTGGTAGAATGCGTTATGCGTTAATAAATTTGAGGAAAATGATTGAGAAACATCAACTTATCACTGATTTCTAATTTGGTTATGAAGGCATTTTTTGGATTTTCACTTCTTTTTTTATTGACTTCATGTGATCGGCAATTTATTGATCAACATGTCGGTAATTATTCATGTATCGTTCATTCCTCATCAGCCTATTTGGGGGAACAATTTCCCGATACTACCTATTCCGAGACGTTACTTGTTACAAGAAATAAAAGGTATTTTAGAATTGATGGATTTGATATCCCTGCAGATGAACTACGAGATGAAAATAAATATGTCATTGGAGTAAATAGCCTCGGAGGACTTTACAGTTTTCAATTTAAAGGGGACAGTTTGTTTACGTCGGCTGAAAAAAGTGATTGGGGAGCTGTGACTAATTCCTACCGCAAATGCATAAAGGTAAAGTAATCATCAATAAATTACGTGCCGCTCTTTTTTCTCTGGAAAAATATCAGCAATGGTAACGAGAATACCAGTCTCTTCGACATTACCAAACTCTGGATTAACTGCAGTGCCAAACGTTTTCATTGTTGGAGATAAGTTCATGTAAATGTTGACGAGCGGGGGAATAAATTCGCCATTTTCACGTACAGCACTGTTTAAAACTTTAAACCCATCTTTGAAATCCAATCCTTTTAATTGACTTTCAACATAGGCACGGTCATAGTTCTGAACGAGTGGATGGAATGGTTTCATTAAATGTTCAGTATCCGGGAAATAATGATGCATAAAATGCAATAAGAAATCACGACTTGCTGTATTGTAGTTTGGATACATCGTAACTTTTCCAAAAAAGTACTTGATATCAGGATTGTTAACTATCAATGCACCTAATCCATCCCAAATATTGTCCAGTGCGAAGAGGCCTTTTCGTGGATTTACAGAAGGTTGAAAATTTGGTTGTACCCAACTTCTTCCCAACTCTATCGTATACGGCAAATAATCAGATATAAAACGCTCAGAAAAATCAAAATAATGCGTCGTTGATAATTGAATTTCGACTTGATCTCCATCAATTGCATCCGCGCAACGAATGTAGCGGTAACCACCAACAATTTCTTCATCTTCCGGCGACCATACGATTAGTTGTTGATAGCATTTTTCACACAAGTCAAAATTGTCTAAGTCTACTGATAAACCAGTGCCGCCTCCTGAGGCACGAAAAGTGATTTCGCGAAGGCGACCGATTTCTTGAAGTACATGTGGTGCATTGTGCTGATTGACGATGTATATTTCATTGTCTCCCTTACGTGTCTTTCGGATGAAACGTTCAGTTGAAAGTTCGCGTTTAAGAAGTGCTTTATCTACAGCTGCTATGATATTTTCCATTCGTTTTAGTTCTTGGGAATTGAATAAACAACCTTTTTAACATTTTGAGCGAGAACTTGTTCGGATTGGGTTTTATCAAGATCATTCGAATAAATAGGTTGCCCAACAGAAAACGTAATCGTTTTGTTCCGTTGCTTAAACAATTCATCAGCGAGGAAAAACATTTCGATGTTCGCTTTAATGCCGAGGAATTTACGCCACTTAAACACGCGATAAAATCGAGGCGTCAATTTACCATCAATGTAGACTGGTATTATGGGTTGATCGTATTTTAGAGCATAGGTTATGAACGTCTTTTTCCATTCTGAATCTTGAATTTTCCCTTCAAAAATACGACTTACCATACCTGCAGGAAAAATACAGACCGCTTCATCTGATTCAAACAACTGCATGATTTCCTGGCGCGTAGAGATTTGGTTTTTCCCGTGTTTATTCACGCCGACAAAAAGACCTTTTAAATTGGTCAAACTCATCAATAAATCATTGACTATAAAGCGCATGTCACTTCTGTGGTGGCGAATACCAGAAACAAGGGCTAGGGCATCCATCCCGCCTAACGGATGATTCATTGCGATGATGATCGGACCAGTTTTAGGGATATGTTCGAT
>JBILNH010000244.1:0-2697 GCA_044375095.1 Crocinitomicaceae bacterium | reverse complement strand
TAAACCAATTCCCAATTCGGGTCTTCATGAATAGGTTCGAATGCCGAGAAAATGAAGATCAACGCTTCTGTACTCAATCCAACAATCAACATCGGTCCTGCAAATGGCCAGTGCTGAATTTTAAATAACGCACCAACGATTACAACGGCTGCTCCAAATCCATAGAGCTTCGACATAAACTTTTTCCATCCTTTACTTCCTGGTTTCATATTTTTCTTTGTTTTAGGGTTTTTAACTAATACTACTTTTTTTGTTTGTTGTATTCTTAGCGAAGTTGAATATCGCTACGAATGTCTTCACTTCCTTCGTTCGTGAAATCTTTACCACCACGACCGAGGTGTGTCATTACGTTTCTAAATCCGATATATGATTTTGCTGTATCTTGGAATTCGTATGTCCGTGTTGCGTTCATTAAGTAATAACCTACATCTTTCCATGATCCACCGCGAATAATTTTACGCTTCATTGCTGGCGTATCCCAATCCAATGCATCGTAACGGTAATCTGGGTTCATGTCATGCGAGAACTCATACATTGACTCATGGTAAGCTGTTTCACACCATTCCGCCACGTTTCCAGCCATACAATACAAACCAAAAGCATTTGGACTGTAGGAGAATACCTTAACTGTGTGGAAACCACCGTCTTCAAAGTAACGACCTCTCATCGGCTTAAAGTTACCCAAGAAACAACCGTTTTCATTTCTGATGTAAGGACCACCCCAAGGGTATTGAGACATTTCCATGTCACCACGAGCTGCTCTTTCCCATTCTGCTTCTGTTGGCAAACGGAAATCGTTTACAAACATTTCGCCCATGGCAGTCAACCAGTTATTCAACAACTGCGTTCTCCAAACTGAGAATGCTTTCGCCTGAACCCACGTAACTCCAACTACTGGGTAGTTATCGTATGCCGGGTGCCAGAAGTACATGTTTGTCATTGGGTCATGGAATGAATACGTAAAGTCACGAACCCAGCATAATGTGTCAGGGTAAACGTTTATCACCTCATCAATTACAAAACGCTTGCGGTTATCGTGACCACGGATTGCGTTATTTTGACCTTTTTTATTGAAGTACCCTAAATCCTTTTCTTGACCACTACCTACGAAATCTTCTGCTTCTGTTTGAGCTTCCAACGTAATAGGGTTTCTTGGTAAAATTAAGCTACGGTGGTCTTCATCTGTTTTACTATCCGGAGATTGAGTACTTGGGGCAGCATCGTAACCTTGGCCCCAAGACGAACGATTGATTCGTCCTCGTTGCGCTGCTTCACGGTAATCAATCCAAAAATAACGGAACATTAATTTTCGCGTATCGATTTCTCTGCGTCCATAAAAACGTTCTTGTTGTGGCAAATACATGTCCGCAAGAAGTGGAACGATTTCCGGATCTGAGTAATCTAAACGTCTGTCCCAATTCAATGAGAAACGAACTGCAGAGGCATCTGTTGCTCCGAATTCAGAAGAATAACCACCACGATTACCTTGACGATCGCTTAGGTAGTTCTCATCATATGATTTGTACGGTTCGGAGATATCTGTTTCATCGAAGAAAAATTCTTCATAATTGATGAAACGATCGGCATCCTCATCTGTCCAATCTGCATTATCGTAGCCACTTTTTCTATCTTGTGGATTTACGTATACGATTTCTCTAGCGATGGAGTCACGCACCCAATTAACGAACTGACGGTATTCATTGTTTGAAATTTCCGTATTATCAATATAGAAAGCTTGAACAGAAACCGTTTTGGCACGCGTTTGGTGCATGAACGGAACGTCCTGATCATTTTCTCCCATTTGAAATCCACCGGATGGAATATATACCATACCAAGCGGTTCTTCCGGTTGATAAATTGGACGACCAGAGACACCTGTAAGGTGACCAGTACGTTGGGTACATGATGCGATCATCGCACCAGCAAAACCAATTAACAATAGTTTTTTCATTCTACCTCTTTTTTTTCGTTCCGGATATCAATAACTAACATTCTACAGGATCAACAGTTTGCGATATAACGGAACTCGCACAAAAATGGTTACAAAGATTCAACATTTTTTTCAAACTACAACCATCTAGGGTGATTCGATTTAGTAACAGGTGGTGGAGGCAAGAAATAACAGTATTTCACGAGAATCTCATGAGAACCTCTTGAAACTGTTAATAACTTATTGGTTGTTACGTCATATGAATAACCAACAACCATGCTTCCTTTACTTGTACTAAACGGTGTCCATCCTAACATTACACCCACAGCATCTATAGTTCGGTACGTTAATCCAGCGTAACCAATATTTCTCCAAAAGTAGCGCACATTTAAATCTGCAGAAAACTTCACTAAATCAGTTCTCAACAAAAGTTGCGCATCAATATCTCCTCCAGCAATTACTTCACTGAATCGTTTACCGCCCATGACATAATAATGTCGCGCCATTTGATAGTCTTGAACAACCGTTCCAACAGTTTGAGCGAGTAATGATTGATTTAAGTGAGTCGAAGACAACCCTACATAATAATCGGCTGCTCCTTTAAAGTAAAGTCCGAAGTTCAGGTCAAGGTTTGTAGCAGAAAATCCAGCTGGAAGCGAAGGGTCGATAGCTGTCGTAGGCGGAACCCAAACAGGTGACATTCCGAAATTCACTATTCCCACACCAAGTCCTATTCCTAACGTACCGGCATTTCCTAATCTAAGTGG
>JBILNH010000073.1:0-10718 GCA_044375095.1 Crocinitomicaceae bacterium | reverse complement strand
TGTATTTAGTGCAAATCCTCCCATTTTAATCTTCTCCCCTGCACGATCAGGACGAACAAATACAACAAAAGACACCTTCAATAATGTGAAAGTTATTCCTGAGGTGGTGATTAACATCGTCAACTTTCCTATTGTTCATCAAATGAGCCTGGCCAGTTCGCCTTATGACCCATCTGTTGATGAATTTCAAAAATCGGGACTCACGCCTATCGCATCTGAAACCGTTCGACCTTTTCGTGTGAAAGAATCTCCAGTTCAATTCGAATGTAAGGTCAATGAAGTCATCGAACTTGGTCAAAATGGTGGTGCTGGCAACCTTGTTATTTGTGAGGTACTCAGGATGCACATCGACGAAGAAATTATTGATGCTTCCGGACAAATAGACCAACATAAAATCGATTTGGTTGCTCGAATGGGTGGAAATTGGTATTGCCATGCCAACGCAGAGTCTATGTTTGAAATCGAAAAACCTATTACGTCATGTGGGATCGGATTTGATGCTATTCCATCAGACATTAAGGAGAGTACAGTGCTAACTGCGAACGACTTAGGTCAACTTGGTGGCGTTGAAGAATTACCAGATGAAACTGCGGTAAATGAATTTAAACTGTTGGAATTAAGTGATCTTTTCTTATCTTTAGAAGACAATCCTGCAGCATTAGAGAAATCACTGCACGAACGTGCGAAAGCATACCTCACTTCAAATCAACTCGAAGAAGCTTGGATGACACTTCTCGCTTTCAACAATGGCTAAAAACTAAAAAAGAACAATAAACAACAAATAAATATGTACAAATTATCCGGCACGATCAAGGTGATCAATCCTACCGTTCAGGTATCTGAAAAATTCTCAAAGCGTGAATTCGTTGTAACGGATTCAGCAAGTATGTATCCGCAAGAAATCATGTTTCAATCCACTCAAGATAAATGTGGCATGCTTGACGGTTTTCAACATGGTGAACAAGTCGAAGTTTCTTTTAACCTACGCGGTAGAGAATGGACTAGTCCTCAAGGTGAGGTGAAATACTTTAACACGCTAGAGGCATGGAGAATTGAGCGTGTTGGACAATCAAACGGGCAGTCGATGCCACAAGGAGGTCCTTCAGCTATGAGCCTCGATCCAGTTGCAACGCCAGCGGCATCAAGTACCATGGACATGGCAGATGACGATCTTCCGTTCTAAGCGAATTTAGCTTGTGTTTTTAAGAGCTGACTACTAAAGTCAGCTTTTTTTATACCTGATTTTTTAAAAATTACGTGCTAATTTTCTGCCTCTCCATACTGGTCGAAACGTATACATTAACAATAGGATGAGTAGTGAATAAAGCGGAAAAAACAACTCGTAAACAGGAATAAACATCCAGCTTTTCAATCGGCTCATCAGTCTGAAATAAGGACAAAAGACAACTAAATCTACTGCTGTTTTCATGCAATAGGCCATTAAAGCTAAATCAAACAGCCCAAAGAGTAAACTGTATACAATTACTCCAAAGAAAAAGAAGGTAAAAAAGGCTTGAATGAGTGACAATATTGTACTCAAGTGATCGCCAACATCACCCGTTTTGGCAATCCATCGAAGCCTTTGGTGAATGAATTCTTTAAATGATTGAGGAGTTTCAGTCACTACAGCAAGGAGTGGGTTTGTGGATAAGCTTACCATTGCACCGCCATTTCTGAAATCCCTCAATAAATAAATATCATCTCCACTTGGCATGTGTTTGTGTTGCTCAAATCGATCATACGTTTCGAAGGCACTTTTCTTGTAGAGTAAATTGGCACCACTCGCGATAATCGGGCGATTCCAGCCAGTAATTCCGGCATTGACCGCATTGATGAGTAAGACATCCAATTCATAAATACGGTGATACCATTTCTGGCCCTGCATGAGTATAGGAAGTACGGTTGCGTCAGTTGAAAACAAAGAATTTAACTCATGAAAATAAGTCGGTGAAAAATGAATATCTGCATCCATACTCAATACCCACTTCGTCTCAACCTGTTTCATTGCCTCTCGAATCGCCTGTTTTTTGCCCATTTGACCATCCGGCAATTGTAGGATTTTGAACCGTTCATTACCCAATTGCGCACAAATAAAATCCGAAGTCTTATCTGTGGAATGATCATCTACAAATAAAAACAACGCTGGAAGAGATGATGACTTCTTAATTGCTGAAAGAAAAACTGGAATGCGTTCACGCTCATTACGAAAAGGAACAATCACTGTTAAGTCGTCGATTTCAACGTTTTCACCTTTCATTTCAACCTTACCTTCCTTTCGTCGCTGTAAGATATAACCAACGGTTACCAATCCGAATAGCAACGATGAATACCCAAAAAAAAGAACGCCAATTACACTTCCCATTTCCGATTCATATTTACGATGATCAAAAAAACCAATGCCGGTAAAAGAAGGTTCAGTATCCAAATCCACAGTGTGGTGGAAAACACTTGATGGATGTCAAATCCAACAGGTGACAACATCAACCAAGCTATCGAATCGCGAATAAGAATTTTTCCGAAAAATAAAGATGGAATCAAGGTGACAATAAGGTAAATCTGCCAAATAATCAGGATTATCGACCAATCGATTGATGCGCCAAATGCTATAAATAATAGTGAAAATTGAATGGTAAAAATGGTATGCCGTAAACAACTAAGTACAAGAAGTTCTATTTTAAAAGGTAATGAAAGACTTGAATCATCCTCAGCCCCCAACTTACTATTGATCCAACGTACCTTTCGAATAAACTTGTCTAGGGATAAATAAACCAGTACAGAACCTATAGCAACTGCAATCACGAATGAAATACTCAAAAATTGTAGGCGCTGAGGTAGAAATGATTCCTCTAAAGCTATACATGCTATTACTCCAAAAATCATAGTTGCCGTGAACTGAGCCAAATTTCCGTATTGTGTCAGGTAAACTACTTTCATTTTTTCAGCACGATCAAAAAAAGACATCCTCCCAATAAAATTCCCCAACATTGATGGCGTAAAAAATCCGGTTACCATTCCGGCCGCAAACGCATGAAACTGAGGACTTTTTTCAACTTTATGGGGAATTTCACTTAACGAAACCTGCCATTTTCTCCATTCAAGAAACCAATTTACTGGTACAAAGACAATACACAAGATAAACGCCCATACTTCTTCAACGAAAAAAGGCGCTACTTTACCAGGTAATTTTTGCACATGATTGAAAAAGTAGCACATTAAAAGACCAAACAGCAATAGTTTGATTATGCGCATGCTTTTACCTCTTATTTTTATAGCTTTAGCCAAGAATCTAGATTCAATGGTTGAAGATAAAATAATTCTAGGAATTGACCCCGGAACTACCGTTTTAGGTTACGGATTGGTTCATGTCAAAAACAATCAGTTAAGCATGATTAATTTTGGTGTTATTCAACTTCACAAACTTGCTAATCATCCGGATAAATTAAAGCGAATCTATGATCGGATTTCAGGAATAATTGATGAATTCCATCCGGATGAAATGGCCATTGAAGCTCCATTTTTTGGCAAGAATGTTCAATCGATGTTAAAGCTCGGCCGTGCGCAAGGTGTAGCAATCGCTGCTTGTTTAGGTAAGAACATTCCCTTTGAAGAATACTCTCCAAGAAGAATCAAGCAGTCAATTACGGGAAATGGTAACGCTTCTAAGGAACAAGTCGCTGCTATGCTACAAAAATTACTGCGCTTCGAAGACATGCCGAAATACCTTGATGCTACAGATGGTTTAGCAGTAGCTGTTTGCCACCATTATTCGAAAGGAATCGGTGAACACAACAAATCAAAAGCAACTAATTGGGACAGTTTTATCCGTGCCAATCCGGAACGAAAGATGCGCTAGATCAAAATGAAACCAAACCTCGAAAAACACAACTACCTTTTTTTATCAATTACCTGGATTGGACTGCTGTGTTTTGTTCTTTTCTTTATTCTTGGGGCTGAATATTATCCCGGTGGCTCGAATGTCAATCCTAAATCAATTGGATTTAATTGGTTGACCAATTACTGGAGTGAACTATTAGGTAATCATGCTAAAAACGGTCAACAAAATACTGCCCGACCTTTTGGCATCACAGGAGCAATCTCATTAGCCCTAACACTATCTGTTTTTTGGATATTTATCCCATCTAAATTAAACCTAGTGGATGGGTACAAACGAATCATTCAATCTGCCGGCCTGCTTGCAATGATCTGTTCTGTGCTTATTTTTGGTCAAGCCCACGATGTGTTCATCACGTTAAGTGTAATGTTTGGGAGTATAGCGTTTCTGATCCTATTAATTGGATTATGGAACTCCAATTATACCTTTTTGTTTTGGTGGTGCCTGCTATGCCTCGCATTAATTTTACTAAACACAGTAATTTACCTAACTAATTGGAAAATCAATTCGTTAGCAGCTCTTCAAAAAATCACCTTTGTTTTAGGAATTGCATGGACGGCATTCACAGCAACATTTCTTTCGATTCGTCGCTGAAATAGCTAGTTTTAGCGTTTAGGCGATACACTTGCCGGTTGAAAATTATTCCTTGGCGACGGTTTTAACACCGTATTCGATTGAATTATTAAGGTATCCAATATTGATGTGTACATTTCTTGCATCTCTTGCTGTTTTGAACCATAATAAACCATACTTCGTTCTAAACGACTTGAAGAGAGCTTGTATTTTTCAAGAATTACATCACCAGATAATTTCAACGATTTGTAATAATTTGATAATTGTATATATTTCGTTTGTAAGTGAGATTCCATTAAGGTAAGCTCCTTTAAAACCATAATCATCGTATCTTTTGGAATGACATCACTTGGTTCATCTAAGGCATATGGTTCACTTTGGCATCCAGACATGCTCATAATCAACAAGAATATGATAAAATGTAAAGGTCCTTTAGTCATTCAAGATTAGTATTTTGGCAGATACACGTTCAATGCTCTCGTCAGTTTCCTCGATAGTAACACGTGGCGCAACTTTCTCAATTCGACCATTTTTTATAAATGTACAACCAACCCATAGTTTACCCCCATTAACTAATGTTTCTGATTTAATTAACGTACCCGTTGACATAAACTTAAAATTTCATGAAACGCATGCGCCACACACCAAAGAAGGCTTCTTTAAAAATACCTGAACTCATTTTTGATGTCCCATATTGACGATCGATAAACGTAATGGGTACTTCCTTAACGTTAAACTTTAGTCGAATAGCTGCGTATTTCATGCAAATCTGAAAAGCATACCCTTTAAACGGGATTTCATCTAGTCGAATGGACTCCAGTACCTTACGTCGGTAACACTTGAAACCTGCTGTTGTATCTTTTATTCCAATCAATAGAATAATTCGAACATATAAACTGGCAAAATAAGACATTAACACCCTTTTTAATGGCCAGTTTTTAACTTTTCCTCCTTTGCAGTAGCGTGAACCAATGCTCAAATCTGCGCCTTTTGTTGCGCATGCATCATACAACCGAATTAAATCTTCAGGGTTATGAGAGAAATCACAATCCATTTCAAATATATACTCATATTTATGACGAATGGCCCATTTGAATCCATGAATATACGCCGTCCCGAGTCCTAATTTTCCTTCACGTTTTTCCAAAAATATTCTATCCGTGAATTCCTGTTGTAATTCCTGAATTTTTTCAGCAGTTCCGTCAGGCGAATTATCATCCACATAAAGGATATGAAAATCCTTCTCAAACGACATGACAGTACGTGTCATACGTTCTACGTTTTCTATTTCATTATAGGTGGGAATAATTACGACTGTGTCTGACACTTAAAAGAAAATTGACGTCTAAAATTAAGGAATAATCGTGAACAAATAAAAGTTGTTTTACTTATTAGCCGTTTAGTCTCTATTTTTACGCAGTGAAAAAGTCCATTTTTCTTTTGAGTGTTCTGCTTGTTTCTTCAATTTGGTTGAATGCCCAAACAAGTAAGAATTGTACGTTATTGGACAGGTGGTTTAACGACTCGCTCATTACAAACTCAAGTCAAGCGCGTTACAGCGGATGTTGGGGCTTTACCTTCAATGGAAAAGATTACGCAACCATTGGATCGACGGAAGGAACACATTTTTTTGAACTGACTTCTAACCAAAAACTTAGGGAGATTGGCTTTATAGAAGGCCGTTTTAACTCTTCTCAAGTCATTCATCGCGAACAAAAGACGTATCGAAATTATGCGTATGCGATCTGCGATGAGGGCAACAGCAGCCTTCAAATAATAGATTTGAGTTTTCTTCCCGATTCAATTCAACAGGTTGCAGATATTCAAGACCAACGGTTCGGAAAAGTACATAACCTATATATTGATACAACTCACGCGTTATTGTACGCATGTCTAGTTACACCAATTGTAAACAACCAAGCGCAATCACTGGTGCCCATGCGTGTGTTTTCTCTGCAGGATCCCTTAAATCCTGTTTTATTATGGGAAGGTCCTGAGGATATCTTTGAAGTACACGATTGTTACGTCCGTGATAACATTGCGTTTTTAAATTGTGGTCAAGAGGGAATTCGAATTTACGATTTTACCATGCCTACATCACCAGTTTACCTGTCCAATTTGACTTTTTATCAAGATCAAGGATATAATCATCAAGGCTGGTTGAGCCCAAACGGCAAAACCTATGTCTTTGCAGATGAAACCACAGGAAAAAGGGTGAAAAAATGTTCCTATGACAGTACGAATCACCAACTCACCATTGACGCACTCTTTGGAATAACCAATTATTCTGAAGCCGTTCCGCACAACATTATTTGCACCGACAACTGGGTATTTATTGCATACTACAACGAAGGATTAAGAATCTTTGATATTCGAGAAAAACCAATTGAAGTTGCTTTTTATGACACGTACACGCAGAACTCATTTTTCAATATGAACGGTGCGTGGGGCGTATTTCCCTTTCCTTCAGGATTGGTTATTGTATCAGACAGACAAAATGGGCTTTTTCTTTTCAACTTTGAAGAAGAACCTTTATTAGCTCAAACGGCAGGTGAATTCCAAGTATATCCAAACCCAATAATCAATCAGCAGGGTTTTATTGTTCGATCCGGAAATGATGAAGTAGCCAACTTTACCGTCATGCTAAGTGATGAATTCGGGAAAATAATTTGTACATCAACAGTAAACGGATTTTCATACGCCTCATTGGAAAGTCCAAATTCACCAGGGATTTATTTCATTCGTATTACCTATGAAAATTACCTGCAAGAGGAAATACAGGTTGTTCAAAAACTAGTGGTGTTTTAAGTCAATCTGATTGAATGCATCTTGAATTAAATCAAGTTCAAATCCTTTACTCGCAACGAAACGAATCACCTTTACTTTTTTATTGAAGGCATCTTTTTCAGCGGACAATTGGGAGTATTTTTTTTCAATCAACGAATGAATCGTTTCTATATATTGATCACCCTCTAGCTCTTTCAAATAGCGATCGATCAAACTTCCGGCTATTCCTTTCTTTCGGAGCTCGCTTTTAAGCTTAATTCGCCCCCATTTTTTAATTCGAAATTTGCCTTGAACGAAGGAAAGCACAAAACGCTCTTCGTCTAAAAACCGGTGTTCAAAAAGATGCTTTATAACGCGCTCATTATCATCTATTGACAATTCAAACGTTGACAATTTTTGCCTCACCTCTTTTTCAGACCTGTCCTGATACGCACAGAACGCTTCCAGTCGAGTGACAACCTCAATAAATGAATAGGAATGTGTTGAAGTATTAGAGGGTGATTTCCTCATTTTCCTTATCAACAAACGAATACTGCAATAAGTGGTAATCAGTTACTGCGCGAATCGACACCCATTTTTTATACTTGAAAAACCACTTTAATTGTCTTGAAATCAGTCCGTTTTTAAAATACGCCTCAAGATAAGGATGCACCAATAACGTTACATTTTTCAACTTGCGGTCAAGAATCAAGAAGTTTAAGTTCGATTCAATTTCTTCCGCATATAAAATACTTGCCTGAACTTCACCGGTTCCATTACAGGTAGGACACGTTTCGGCTGTTTTAATGTCTGTTTCTGGACGGACTCGCTGACGGGTAATCTCTACGACACCAAATTTTGAAGGAGGAAGAATATTGTGCTTCGCCCGATCAGATTGCATGAACTGTTTAATTTTTTCAAACAATGTTTTATTGTTCTCTCGATCGTGCATATCAATGAAATCGATACAGACAATTCCTCCCATGTCTCGTAATTGAAGTACACGTGCAATTTCCTCTGCCGCTTCAATATTCGTAGCTAATGCATTACTCTCCTGTCCATCCGCACCTTTTCTATTGCCGCTATTTACGTCAATAACATGCATAGCTTCAGTGTGTTCAATAATCAAATACCCACCACTTGGAAGAGGTACTTTTTTACCGAACAATGCTTTTATTTGCTTATTTACGCCAAATCGCTCAAAAATCGGAATCTTCGCATCGTATTGACGAACAATTTTCTCTCTATCTGGCGCAATGTCTGAGACAAAATCTTTGATTTGCGTGTACAACTTTTCGTCATTCACATGGATGTTGGTAAAATCCGCATTCAACAAATCTCGAAGAATGGAGGATGTTTTATCCATTTCTCCCAAAACGCGCTTCGGAGGTGTTGCCTGTTTCAATGCGGTATGCATGGACTTCCACTTCTCCAATAAATTTTTCAGGTCCTGATCGAGCTCCTCTATTTTCTTGTGTTGCGCAACTGTTCGAATAATAACTCCGAAATTTTTCGGCTTTATACTATCCATCAAATCTTTTAGACGGCCTCTCTCCTCGTTCTCGCGTATTTTTTGTGAAATGGAAATTTTATCTGAAAAGGGCACGAGAACCAAATATCTCCCGGCCAACGTTATTTCCGCGCACAATCTCGGACCTTTACTTGAAATAGGCTCTTTGGCTACCTGTACTAAAATAGGTTGAGAAGACGAAATAATATCATCTATTTTCCCATCCTTCGGTATGTCCTTTTCGCCTTTGAAATAAAGCAAATCAGCAACATTCTGCTTGCCGTTTAAGGTGTCTTTTGTAAACTTATTTAACGAACTAAACTGAGGTCCTAAGTCTAAATAATGCAAAAAAGCATCTTTCTCGTAACCCACATCTACGAATGCGGCATTTAAACTTGGTACAACTTTACGCACACGTCCAAGGTATATGTCACCTACCGTGTAATCATTGTCCCCTTTTTCCTCATGGAGTTCGATAAGTTTACCGTCACGCATTAAAGCAAGCCAAATACCTCCTTTTCGGGCATCGACTACTAATTCTAAACTCACGGAAACTTTTTTAACGTAATGAAATAGAAAAACTTAGCATACACTGTACGCTAAGTCAAACTCATTGAAGCAAACAAATTACTTCTTCTTCTTGTGACGGTTTTTTCTAAGTCTTTTCTTACGCTTGTGCGTCGCCATCTTGTGTCTTTTTCTTTTCTTACCGCTTGGCATAAATTCTATATATTAAGTTGTTCTAATTCTTTTTTATTCCATTCCAAATGAAAAAAAACACTCCCATTTGGAAACAGGAGTGCAAAGATAATGATTTCTTGCGAAAAACAAAAAACCTATATCGCTTAGCTCACCTGAACCTTATTTTTAACCTCTTCAACAAACGTTTTAGCCGGTTTGAATGACGGAATGTTGTGGGCAGGAATAATAATTGTTGTGTTCTTAGAAATATTTCTTCCTGTCTTTTCTGCTCGCTCTTTAACAACGAAACTTCCAAAACCACGCAGGTAAACATTTTCTCCTTTTGCTAATGATGCTTTAATCGCGGTCATAAACGACTCCACTGCTTTAAGTGCTTCTACACGTTCTAATCCTGTTTCCTCTGCTATACCAGCAACGATGTCTGCTTTTGTCATGTTTTTATCTATTAATTCTACAAAGTGGTTTTTCGACGACAAAAGTAATTCACTAAAAGATTATATTTTTGCTTTCTCTGAAAAAAAAGTGATTTTTTCCCTGAATGAACGATTTTACGCCACAAATAACAGATTGGTATAGACAAAATAAACGCGATTTGCCGTGGCGAAATACTCGTGACCCCTACCTTATATGGATTTCAGAAGTTATTCTGCAACAAACAAGAGTGGACCAAGGAATTGGTTATTACTACCGCTTTACTGAACGCTTTCCTACAATAACACATTTTGCTCAGGCTGATCTTCAAGAAATATTAAACTTATGGCAAGGATTGGGGTACTACAGCCGAGCCAGAAACATGCACATTACAGCACAACTGATTTTGAACACCTGTAATGGAGTCTTTCCCGATAACTATACTTCGTTGATTCAACTGAAGGGAATTGGACCCTACACAGCAGCAGCAATCGCATCGTTTTCCTTTAAAGAACCCGTCGCAGTTGTTGACGGAAATGTATTTCGGGTTTTGAGTAGATTTTTTGACATTGACGAACCAATCGATAAATCATCTTCTCGAAAACTATTTACAGAAATTGCGCAATCACTCATCGACCATAACCAGCCTGATTTATTCAATCAAGCTATAATGGAATTTGGTGCACTTCTTTGCACACCAAAAAAACCAAAATGCTTGGAGTGTCCGGTTAATGAATCGTGCGCTTCTTTGCGAAACGGAACAGTTCTCGAACGACCGGTAAAATCAAAACGCACGAAAAGCAAATCGCGATACCTTCATTATGCGGTCTTTAATTCAAACGGACAAACGCTTCTTCAACAGCG
>JBILNH010000072.1:0-10764 GCA_044375095.1 Crocinitomicaceae bacterium | reverse complement strand
CGTGAGTGTTTCAGGTTTGCAGACAAACCTTAACGCTACTTTTGATAATAACGGTGACGCAACCAGTCGCGATATCAATAATAACTTTTTAGCTGATCGACAGATCCAGAATGTGACAGTAACCGAACGATTTTCACCGCTCATTGGTTTTGATGCGACATGGAATATCAAAGGACAAGGATTGATTACCAAGTTTGAATTCAAAAAAGACAGAAGTGCAACGTTGTCACTAAATAACAATCAAGTCACTGAAGTAACAGGAACAGAATGGGTCATTGGAACGGGTTATAAGTTTGTAAAAGTGAAATTACCTATTGAGAGACTTCCTGAAAGCGATGTCAATATCCGTGTGGACTTATCGGTTCGTGATAACCTTACCGTTATTCGTAAAATTGTTGAAAATACAAATGATGCAACCGCTGGACAACGCGTATTCTCTATAAAATCTTCCGCGGATTACAACGTATCTAAGAACTTGACCGTTCAATTGTATTACGATCAAGTAATCAATACGCCAAAAGTTTCCACCGCATTTAAAACAGGAAACATGAGTTGTGGTTTGCGCCTACGATTCAACCTTGCTGGTGTCCAATAAGTATGATTATTCGCGATGCAAAACCAGGTGATGAGCGGCAAATCATGGAATTGATCCACGCATTGGCTGAATACGAAAAAGCGCCTAAAGAAGTCGTTAACACAGCTGATGCCCTATATACGCACCTTTTTGAAGAAAAATGCTGCGAAGCAGTAGTGGCAATGGAAGGTGAAAATATGTTGGGATTTGCCCTCTTCTTCACCAATTATTCGACCTGGAAAGGGAAGTGCATTTACCTTGAAGATTTGTTTATTCGACCTGAACAGCGAAAACGAGGAATAGGTGAACAGTTATTTACGAGAGTGGTAGATATTGCAAAAGAACGAGGTGTACGTCGAATGGATTGGCAGGTACTTGAATGGAATGAACCCGCCTTAGAATTCTATAAAAAGCAAGGGGCGACATTAGATCCAGAATGGATAAATGGACGGTTGTTCTTCTGATAGTCAAACCAAATCAACTTACACTTGTTCTACTTATATGAAGCACATTACCATTGCCGGAGGAACAGGTTTGATCGGAAAAGCACTTTCTGAAGCGTTAACAAACAAAGGTTATCAAGTGACCGTTTTAACAAGAAATCCAACAGCCTCGAATGAGGTGTTTTGGAATCCAAAAACACACGAACTTGATCGTTCTGCTATTCAAACTACGAATGTTCTAATCAATTTAAGTGGTGCAGGCATAGCTGATTCCAAGTGGACCCCAGAGCGCAAACGCGTATTGCAAGAATCGCGCGTTGGAACGAATTTGTTTCTAGCGGAAGTAGCGACGGATTTACCTGATTTAACGCAGTTCATTTGTGCATCGGGAATTAATGCTTATGGATTTAAAGATCCTGAAAAGGTATATGTTGAGACAGATCAGTATGGTAATGACTTTCTTTCACAGCTCGTCAAAGTATGGGAATTAAGTGCCCAAAAGCTCGCTGAAACATGCAAAGTGGCCTTGGTACGCACGGCAGTTGTATTGTCACCAACGGGCGGTGCTTTGGAACGAATGGTGCCCCCCGTGAAAAAAGGGATTGGTTCACCTCTAGGATCGGGTGATCAAGCTATGCCATGGATTCACATGGACGACCTTGTTCGGTTGTATATGCACATCATTGAAAAAGAACTCGATGGGGCATATAATGCGTTGGCAGGAAGTGACACGAATAAAGTTTTCATGAAAACCATTGCTACTGCACTAAGTAAACCCTTTTGGTTTCCCAATGTACCTGCGTTTGCTCTCCGTTTGTTGTTTGGCGAAATGGCGCTCATGCTACTCCATGGCGTTCATGCTTCGAATGAAAAGATTCGTGCTACCGGATTTGAATTTCACCATGCCGACTTGAATGAAGCGTTGAAGGATCTGTTAAATTGATGCATTACAAGAAATCATTTGCCAGATTAGCTAATTCTGATCGCTCTCCTTTTTCCAGCTTAATGTGCGCAAATAACGATTGTCCTTGAAGACGGTCAATCAAATAAGCCAAGCCATTACTGTTTTCATCCAAGTAAGGTGTATCGATTTGGTTGACATCTCCAGTAAAGACAATTTTAGTATTTTCTCCAGCTCTGGTGATGATGGTTTTTACCTCATGAGGGGTTAGGTTTTGAGCTTCATCAATAATGAACATGATGTTCGACAAACTTCTTCCGCGAATGAAAGCTAAAGGAGTTATTACAATTTTTCCGGCTTGCTCCATTTCCAGCAGTAACTTAAATTTCTTCTCGTTCTCCCCGAATTGCGCTTTTATGAACTTCAAATTGTCCCAAAGCGGTTCCATATATGGACCAATTTTATCAGAGGCATCGCCAGGAAGGAACCCAATATCTTTATTCGATAAAGGAACGATTGGCCGAGCCAAAATAACCTGATGAAAAGATTTATGTTGTTCCAACGCGGAAGCCAACGCCAATAAGGTTTTTCCTGTACCGGCGACACCTTGCAAAGCAACCAACCTTATTGCCGGATTCAAGAGCGCATGCAAAGCAAAGGCTTGCTCAGCATTTTTCGCTTTGATGCCGTAGACGTACTCCTTTTCTATTCGTTCCAATTGGTCGTTCGCATGATTGAAAAAACAAAGCGACGAACTTTTTCCATTTTTAAGGATGTAGTACCCATTAATTTGTTTCTTCTTACCAAGAATGCCATTTTCATCGGTATGTCCAGCAGTGAAAACCGTGCGAATAAAATCGGAATCAACACCTTCTATAGTATAGGCAGAAGATACATTTAAGTTGTTTTGATCTACTTTCCCTGTTTCATAATCTTCCGCAGCAATTCCGAGCGCTTTTGCTTTGATACGCAAATTGATATCCTTCGTGACTAAAACAACTTCTCGGTTGGTTTCAGTTTCTTTTAGGAACAGCGCGGCATTGATGATTTTATGGTCATTCTTCCCAACGGAATAGACGTATTCTGCATTAATTTCGCGCGGGTTGTTTTCAAGAACGACTTTAAACTTTCCCAAACTTGGGCCTAACGTAACCCATTGTTGCAGACTTGAATTACCCGAAAGTTTATCAATGAACCGAATGACCTCTCGAGCGGAAAAATTCTTGGTGTCATTTCCCAGTTTGAATTTATCCAATTCCTCCAAAACCGTAATTGGAATGGCTACATCTTGTCGTTTGAAGTTGGAAATTGCTGAATGGTCGTGCAATAAAACAGAGGTGTCGAGAACGAATATTTTGGATTTTTTAGCCATGGATTTTTCTTTCAAGGTAATTCATCCAATCCACAACCCTGAAAAAAATCAACGGGAGTTATTTACACCTCACTGTCAATTCCGTGACCTATTAGAAAAACCGATTCTTTCGCAACAGGCGCTGAACAGGTATGTAGATACTTCCGAAGGCCTCTCTACGACTTAATGAATCAAGTTGAAAAGCGATACGTGTTCCTTTTTGCACCCAAATACCATCATTTTTACGACTTAGTTCAGTTTTAGGTATTCCAGAACCACTTCGGAACAATAAATAGTTATCCATTGTAGACATGGTTAACAAGGGTGAAAATAAAAACCTGAATTTCCCCTCTTCTTTTCGCATGATTCCTTTTGCGAAAAGTTTATTGATGAGGATATTGCTTTGGTTATTGACAGAAAGTAGCAAGGTATAGCCCGGAACTTGAACTTCTTTGGTCTTTTCGACTTCTGTCACATTGAAATCTTCATCCATTACCGATTCAATGAATGTTTCTTTTGCCAATTGAAATCCGCCTTCTCTGAACGATAAATCGCCTTCCCAAGCATTGAGGAATTCTTTTACTGGAAAACTTATTTTCTTTCCGTACTTAACCAGTAATTTGTAAAGTGGATCATCTGGATTTTTTCTTAATCGCTGAATATCGAGGTGCATATTGAGCATTTTACTTGTCTGCTCATTCGATTGTATATTTAAGCCCTCCTTTTTCATCGAAACGTTTAACGGTTTGATGTTTTTAATGTAGGCTTTTAACCTGAAACTAATGGAGTCACTGTCATGAGCAAACATGGCTGTTTGAATACCATTGTCTTTTAGTTTCTTCCAGTTGGTATAGATTACCAACTTTTCATCTTTGAATTGTTTTTGCTTCAAGAAAGCTTTCCAAGTTGGGGAAATGTCGTGCCGTTTTGCGTAAGTTACCCGTTGATATATCGAGGAGAATTTCGAACCTTTGTAAATCAGCAGGTAGGTTGAACTGTAGGTTAGGTAGGCATTCTCTTTTTTGTAATGGAATACGCGGTTATCTTCAACGATGGTATCCTCTATTTCAGCAAATTTCCGCAAACGATTTACTCCATCTAAAATTTTACTGCTGTCGCTAACAGGAATTAATGCTCCCCATTCGCCATTTTCAAAGAAATAAACTGGATTTTGTATGTCCAGTCCATATTGTTTTCCCTGACTTAATAGGAACTCATAGGATAGTAAATCGCGGAACGGAACTTTATTAAAGTAGAGCAGATCACTTGTTTCGCGCGCGACATCAAGTACATATAGTTTGCCAATGAAATCGCCATCAGGCAAGCGATCTTCAATAGTTGCAGGTGCTTTTTTGTTGAAGAAATAAGGTCGAAACACCAAAAAGCCACCAAGGGCTACTGCAAGAATGAAAATGAGGGTAATCTTCTTGAACATCGGACTGAAGAACTATTTCGAGATGATATAAATACTATTGAGTAAATCAAGAAGGTACTTACCAGAGTTTTCGTAGTTCCCGGTAAACTTGTAGGTTAAATCAATAGTGGTTTTTGCTACGGTTGTTTCGGAAGTAACCATTTCCAATACGCCCGTTTTACCCCTCATAGCGTCCAATAGTTCATTCTGCCTTGAATTAAAGAAATCCCTTGGGAAGCGGTCGATTGCTTTGCCCCAATCCATGTGCGCATACATAAATCCACTTTTCTTCAATTCTTTCACTGCTGATTTATCAAGGGCGTCTTTTCCATAACCGTCAGAATGATTCAATGCAAGATCTTCATCGTTGGTGAAAATGAATAGCCCATTTTTATTGATCATATACAATGGTGCAGACTCCAGAATGGCATCTTCATATAGCCAATAATTGCCTTTGTTTTGAAAGCGCGAAGTCAAGCGACTTAGATGTTTTAAGACTTTGTCAGGGACGTCAGCACGCTCAGTTGAAAAGCCAATCGTAAAGATGGGCATGTCTTCCTCAGCTTCAATTTCCTTCTCACTGTATTCGAAGGTTTCTTCATCCCAAGTAAAATCAATTTTGGTCGTCTTTATTTTTCGAATGCCATTGAATGTACCGAACATACTTCCTTTGTAGGTGCCAAACAACGCATCTTTATTGATAAATTCATTCAACAACTCAATTGTGAGAACATTGGCGGACACTTGTGGATTGCGTTCGTCTGAAAGCAGCGGCATGATTACTTTATATGCTTGTTCATATGCCTCCCGTAAATTCACGTTGTAGGTAAAATATGCCGTGCTGCTTGAAGGAATGTATTTGAGGACTTGCTTGTCCATTTTTGCACTGTTCATTTTTGCATAAATACTTCCCAATTGCTCACCGTATCTCGCTTCAAGTTTAAAGGATACGTCTGTTTGATTTAAAACCAAATCACCAAGCAAGACATTTCCGGTATATAACTGTTTCATGTCCTCATACAAACTTGGAAACATCGTTTGGAAGTACCATAATCCTTTTGCTTTCTGAACATTACGGGAGTTGTCAAGGAAAAATATACCTTCAGAATTGTGTGTGAGTTGTTGTGCAAAACGCGCATCTTCAGATTTCAGTGATTTTTGTTTAACCAGTAAGTCGTTGCACATGTCATTGAGTAAATCAATTTGCAATACGAGCTGCACACTGTCACGCATTTCGTAGTAATTCTTCACATTTGGATCTTCTGTAGCTTCTGGATAATCGTAATCACCCTCTGGTTGATCTTGTGCCGGAGCTTCTTCTAAGATTTCCTCCTCCAGGATTTCCTCTCCCATTTCTTCCTCCATCTCCAATTCTTCATCGTACATGTACCACGGATCGGCGTTTCCTTTTGAATACCAAATAGAATCTGTTAGTTCATCAACTCTTTCCATTGTTGGCTCAACACGCACAAGAATTCCTACATTTCCTTTTATAATCAAGTTATTGAAGTAGGAACCATAAAATTCCACGTCTGGATATGGACTTTGGATGCGTTCAAAATCATCGAATACCTGAAATAAATCGGTTTTATTTTTAATTCCAAAGGTGAATCCGGAGACTTCGTAATTGTCGCCACGACCATAAAAAACGTTCAATTTTTGATCAAAATCCAATCCCGAATCCTTCAGTGTTTTACCAGATGTTGAACCATCAAACAATTCCTGTTGCACCTCTTCCATGAACTCGTATTTAACTAATTCATCAAGGGATACTTTTTGCAATAGATTGATGTTGTTGATACTGAAAACAGTTACGGCTTCATGAGGAATAAAATCCTCAGATTTTTGACCATAAACGAGCGTCCCTACAAAGAGACTTAAGGCAAGGGATTGGAACTTCATGTGTCCGAAAGGAATCACTTAATACTATATTAACTTCTACGGAACAAATGTATGAAAATAACCGCTTTTAATTCTTGAGCGGAGACAGATAGATCGTATTTTCAAGCAATTTGGAGTTCTGACTAAGTGAATAGGGATTTGTTTTTAACATAACGGCTAACTTATTTTGTGAAAGTTGTGCCGCTGGGTTGTCGAATTTCTCGATTGCACGCTGAAAACGCGTGATTGAGGTGTACTTTCCTTGCTTCAATAACTCGATGTCTTCCACCTTTAATTCTTTGGTTTTTTTAACAGTAATATCTGGAATGTCTCTGGATAATTTTGTCCCGTCCCACGAAATCCATGTACTGTTCAATTCAGGAATGTTTTTTTCTTTACTTTCTTCTTCGATCACATCTCTAAGTGCGTTTTGAAGAGCAGTTGCACTGGTAAAGTCGCACGATAATCGAAAAAAGAAATCGACGTAATTGGATTCAATTTTCACGTTTGAAATTCCTGCTTTGGCTTCGAAGCGTTTCTCGAACGAAGCAACGCGCGCCTTGATTTCCTCAATATCGGGAACACGTTTGCCATCCAAGCTGTCAAGTGCGAGAATCGAATTGATTTTTAACTTGCTTGAGCTGAGGTTAATCGTGTATTTCAAACTGCCTGAGCCGTCATTATTAATGGTTAAATCATCAATAATGTCTATACACGATGACAACATGAACAGTGAAGGAATAAGAAACAAGAAAAATGTTTTCATACTGCGAAAATAACGATTTCTGCCCTTGTCAAAAACAGTACCATAAAACAGGTTTATCACGTCTATTTGTGAATTCCGATGTATATTTGTCTAAAATTAAGGCTATGTCTGAAGAAACACGCATCTCTACTGCTAAAGCTCCAAAACCAGTTGGACTTTATCCGCACGCGAGAAAAGTGGGGAATTTGTTGTTTTTATCAGGAGTTGGTCCACGCGTGGCAGGTTCTGATGCAACGGATTCTGAAGTGCCAGGTTTGAAATTGGATAAGAACGGTAATTTTATCGAATTCGATTTCGAAGCACAATGTCGGAGCGTGTTTGACAATGTGCGTGTCATTCTGGAGGAATCCGGATCGAGCTGGGATCAATTGGTAGATGTCACCGTTTTTCTGGTAAATATGAAGCGCGATTTTCATGTGTATAATCGCATTTATGCGGAATATTTTAAAGACAATTTACCGTGTAGAACAACTGTTGAAATCAATTCCCTTCCGACGCCAATAGCCATAGAACTGAAATGTATCGCCACAATAGCTGAATAATTATGATTGGATTTAGTATTCGAATTCTAGTTGCACTCGCAACGTTAGCATTTACTGTTTATTTATTTGCAACCGGACATTGGGGTTGGGGAATTACCATGATATTTCCATTAGCCATTGTCATTTTGTCGTTCTTCCGAAATGAAAACATGATTCTGGCATTGAATCAAATGCGTTTGGGAAATACGGATAAAGCAAGGTATTACATCAATAAGATTTCTCACCCGAACTTGTTGCCACGTCGCCAGCATGCCTATGTGATTTTTCTTCAAGCGGTAATGAACACACAAGAAATAGGGTTTGCAAAATCGGAACAGATGTTACGTAAAGCACTTTCTCTTGGGTTGAGAACAGATCAGGACAATGCGGTTGCACGTATGCACCTTGCTGGAATATGTGTTCAAACGGGTCGTAAAGCAGAAGCAGATAAATTACTTGCGGAAGCGAAGAAAATGGATAAAACCGGAATGGTCAAAGAGCAAATCGCCATGATGCAAAATCAGATGAAAATGGCGCCATCTAAGAACCAAATGCGTATGGCGCAAATGATGGGCGGACGTAAGAAAACACCACGCTCAAGGTAAAATGGCGAACCGTATCTATTCCAGCGGCTGGACAGATTACGAACTCATCGATGCTGGTGGAGGAAAAAAACTGGAACGTTGGGGTACCATTATTACAATTCGTCCAGAAGTTCAAGCGTATTTTCATTCAGGAATGCCTTTCGCTGATTGGCAAAAAATGGCGCATTGGGAGTTCATTCCATCCAAAGGTCAATCTGGTCGCTGGAAAGCGTTAAAGCCAAACGCACCTGCTAAATGGACGATTTCATACGGTCGCTTGAAATTTCAGCTTGAGACAACGAAGTTTAAGCACCTAGGGTTATTTCCGGAACAACAAACCAATTGGGAATTCCTTGATACCCATTTAGCAGACGAATCAAAGTTTCTCAATTTGTTCGCTTACACCGGTGCCGCCTCATGTGTGGCGCGATTGAAAGGAGCAGAAACTTTTCACGTCGATTCAGTCAAGCAATTGATTTCCTGGGCAAAGGAAAACATGGAAGCGAGTAAGTTACTCAACATCAAATGGGTACACGAAGACGCCTTGAAATTCGTTCAACGGGAAGTCAAACGCGAACGTAATTACAACGCCATTATGATGGATCCACCTGCTTGGGGAATTGGCGCCAAAGGCGAACAATGGAAATTGGAAGAACAGTTGGATGGACTTTTATCTTCTGCTGTCCAGTTACTAGATCCGAATGGGGCATTGGTGATGAATACCTATTCACCAACCGTGGACATTCCTTTTCTTCAAGAATTGGTTGATTTATACTGTGCTGATTTCAATGCCGAATTGAGCGAATTGTGGATGAAAACCACCACTCAAAAAGAGGTGTATTATGGCAATTTGGTCCGATTGAGCAAGGGAGGAGAGGAGAATTGAGGGGCGAGATATGAGATTTTCACATTTCCTTTAATCTTCCAGATCAGCTAGAATCTTGTCTGCAAGTACGCTGCTTAACTTTACGTAACTTTCATCTGTCCAACCACCTACGTGTGGCGTTAGGATCACCTTGTCAGACTCCAACAGAAACTTGAAATCTTCGGGGAGGTCTTGTTCGAAGAATGCCTCAAAACTCGATGGTTCGTATTCCAGTACATCTAATCCAGCCCCTAAAACCAGTCCGTTCTGAATTCCCTTAACCAATGCGCTCGTTTCCACGATTTTTCCTCTGGAAAGGTTCAATAGAAATATCGGTTTTTTCAGTTGTTTGAAGAATGAATCGTTGGCCATGTAAATGGTTTCAGTGTTTTGAGGCACGTGAAAACTGATGACATCTGCTTGATTGAGTATGGCATTCAAGGTGCATTCCATTACGAAGTGATCACCAAAATCACTCTTGTATTTGTCGTATGCGAGCACTTTCACATCAAATCCGCGCAGTTTTTTCGCAAAGGCACTTCCGTTATTTCCATAACCGATTATTCCGACGGTTTTTCCATCGAGTTCAATTCCCCTGTTAGCCTCTCGTTCCCAAATGCCCTTCTTCACTTCACGATCAGCAGTATGCAGTTTGTTCATGAGTGACAACAGCATCCCAAGCGCATGCTCGCCAACAGCATTTCGATTTCCTTCTGGTGAATTGTATGTCTTTATGCCTCGTTGTTGACAATACGCTTGATCTATGTTTTCCATCCCTGCTCCGGAACGTGCAATGAATTTTAGTGTAGGTGCAAATTGAAGCAGTTCCGCATCCATTCGAAACCGCGAACGGATAACAATACCATGTGCATCATTGAGCTGCTGAATGCATTTTTCTCGTGTGTCATTCGTAGCGTCAATACAGTTAAATCCTGCTTGTGTTAGGCGTTCGTTAAGTATCGGATGTACACTATCTAGAAAAAGCACATTTTTCATAATGGAAAGGTAGGAAATTTCGCCGAAGGATGGCAAATGAAAAGGAATGGTTATCTTCAGGAATTAAATGTTGTTACTTTTTCAGTGAATGTCATTATACCTTAAAAATCCATTGTTTATGATGCGTACTTTCTTGTTTTTGTTTGTACTAACGTGTTTTAAATCGAATGCTCAGTCTACGTATGCGGTGATCAGTCAGCCGGAATATAATGTGATATTTGACGGTTATCCTAACATCATAAAAGTTGGATGGTGGAAAAAGCCACAGGTTGTTGAGTTCGTGGGTGAAGGCATGCAAGTGAAAAAGACCGGCCAACAAGGTACGTTTGAGTGCACGCCACGGGGTGTCAAATTGTCAAAACTCCATGCGGTTAATACCAAAACGAAAGATACCGTCGCGTCGTACACGTTTCGTGTGAACCCGCTACCAAAACCTGCCGTTTATCTCGGTGAAGCACGTGAAGGAGA
>JBILNH010000242.1:0-2762 GCA_044375095.1 Crocinitomicaceae bacterium | reverse complement strand
GATATGAAAAAAGGTTGGATAATCGCCGTTGTATGCTTTTTAAGTGGCATCGGCCTCGCAGGAGAGAAAGACATCATCCCGGCAACATTAACAGATGTTACAGTTTATAGTCAAGGTGCTCAACTCTATCAACGCGCAAATTACAATGTTAAACCAGGAATCACTGAACTCATTATTGAAGGAATTAGTCCGTCTATCGATAAAAAAAGTATCCAGGTAAAAGCAACAGGAAACATCATCATTATGGATTCGAAGTATTCCATCTACTACCCAAAACCTGACGATATACCCACTGAACTTCCATCAAAAACAAAAAGAGAAATTCAACTTCTTGAGGACTCCATACGTTTGGTACAATTTGATCTTCAGGAGATACAAGACGAAATTGACGTACTCTATGCAACAAAAAATATACTTTCAAACAACGGAGCAGTTCGGGGTCAAGGTAAGGTTAACGACTCCATTAATTTATTGAAACAAACAATTGATTATTATCAACTTAAAATGGTAGAAATCAATAAAAAGCTTTCAGCTCTCCAACGGAAAAAAACTGAAAAAGCCACTAAAAAAGCGAAACTAGAAGAACGCTTGACAAAATTGCGTCAACACGATGGTAGCGCAAATGGTAAAAACAAATCCAATCATCCATCACATCGAATTTCAGTAATGGTTTCAGCGAAAGAATTAGCAAGTGGGAAAATAACAGTTTCGTATGTTGTTCCGACAGCAGGTTGGGTGCCTATGTACGATTTACGCAGCGATGGACTGACATCCAAAATCAATTTAACGTACAAAGCCAATGTGTATCAAAATTCGGGTTTAGATTGGGAAAATGTGAAGCTAAGTATCTCAACGAATGATCCATATCAAAACAAAACCAAGCCTACCATTCACCCTTGGTACTTGGATTATTACACACATTACCGCACAAAGCAGTCTGGAAATGTTCCTTCAGCAATGAAAAAAGAATTGGAAGAAAATCGAGCAATGGGATATTCCAATGCCCTGCCGACTTCGGCATCGGATATGGAAATGGACAGCCGTTCTTCCGCTGAATTTGTTCAAGTAATGCGCCAATTAACCGCAGCTGAATTTAAAATTGATCTTCCCTACACGATCAAATCAGATAATGAACAACACATGGTATTAATTAAAGTCTCTGATCTTGAAGCAAATTATACCTACTATAGCGTTCCAAAACTTGACAATGGCGTATACCTTGTTGCCGAAATCACCAAATTAGACGAGCTTGGATTGGTTCCTGCAAGTGCGAACATTTTCTTTGATGGCAGTTATGTGGGAGAAACGTACATCGATCCAACAGCAATGGAAGATACGCTGACATTGAGCCTAGGTCGCGATCCAAACCTACAAGTGAAGCGGACGTTAATAAAAGAGGAATCTAAAGAAAAGGTTATTGGTGATAAAAAAGAACGATCAATGTCCTATACGTTCGAAGCACGAAATGGAAAGGCAACAGACATTGAACTTGTCATTCTTGATCAATTGCCATTATCTAGAAACGCTGAAATTGAAATCGAAAAAATTAATCTAGACAAAGGAAAATATGATGAATCTTCTGGTATTGTAGAATGGCGTTTCAAACTTAAATCAAAAGAAACAAGGAAATTTGCGTTTTCATTCAAGGTTAAACATGCGAAAGATAAAATGGTATACCTGTGATTTGTAGTTCTGATTTAATTCATAACATAACTTAAATGCCTTGAAGTGGTTGTCAGAATATTGGCAACCACTTTTATTTTACAACATATCTTTTCTGCAGGTGTTATATTTGTATTTAAATTAAATGCATGAAACAGTTTGAAATCCCCGACTTCTATCGATCACCAATCATAAGCAGGGTGAAAATGAAGCGAAAAATGGAAGATCCAAGAAAGAAGGATTTTACGCCAACTGTTTTACAATTCGGCCCTATTGAGTTCATCATTGCTAGGCATTTTGGATTTTGTTATGGGGTAGAAAATGCAATTGAAATATCTTACAAAGCGATTCATGACAATCCGGGAAAACGAATTTTTCTATTAAGTCAAATGATTCATAATCCAGATGTTAATGCAGATTTATTGGCAAATGGAGTTCAATTCATTCAGGACACAGACGGAAAACAACTTATTGAATGGGAAGAAATCAGCTCTGATGATGTAGTGATCATCCCTGCCTTCGGAACGACCGTGGAAATTGAATCCATTTTGAAAGCAAAAAACGTATGTATTGAACAGTACAATACGACTTGTCCGTTTGTAGAGAAAGTTTGGAATCGATCAGAAAAGTTAGGTAAAACCGAGCATTCAATTATCATTCATGGAAAGTACAACCATGAAGAAACACGCGCCACATTTTCGCACAGCCAACAAAATGCACCTGCGATCATCCTAAAAGATTTAAGTGAAGCACAGTTTCTTGGGGAGGTCATCGAAGGAAAAAAATCGAAATCTGAATTTTACGCCTTTTTCGACGGAAAATATTCAAAAGGGTTTGATCCGGATATTCACTTAACCAAAATTGGCGTCGTAAATCAAACCACGATGTTAGCCACTGAAACACAAGAAATAAGTGACTACCTGAGACAGGTTATGTTAGCTGTACATGGCGATGGAAATATAAAAAATCACATTGCAGATACAAGAGACACCCTTTGCTATGCGACAAATGACAATCAATCAGCTACCTACGGATTAATGGAGGAAAAAGCAGATTTAGCCATCGTAATTGGTGGGTATAATAGTTCAAATACTACGCAT
>JBILNH010000241.1:0-2766 GCA_044375095.1 Crocinitomicaceae bacterium | reverse complement strand
GGTTTCGCGTAGAATAATGTCCGCCCATTTGTCGACCGGCAGATTGCGGCTCAACGTCTTCATCAGTATGCGCATACAAACCGGCAAAATACTGTTGCACGGTCAGTTGATCAATGGCCATCATTAACGTTTGATCACGGTAGTAACCAGAACGAAAGTCACCATTTTGAAACTGCTTTGCTAGCGCAAGTTGTGCCAATTCTTTTCCGTCTCCGAAAATCCCGAATTTCGCTTTACCGGTAAGTACTTCTTTACGACCAAGTAACGAGGCCTCACGCGAAATGCAAGCGAGTCGATAGTCATTAAGTACTTCTTTCTTGAATGTGTCAAAGTCAAGTTCTTGAACCGATTTCTTTGCCGTTTCTTTCGCCATAATGCACCTGTTTAAGTGCTGCAAATATAATCAATTCGGGCCATGGATAAGTTAATTAGTGGCACATGTACTTGTAAAAATTACCTTTGCTCCATGCAATGGAAAAAAGTCGTTAAAAAGTACTTTCCCTATTTCGTGGATGTTTGGCAATACCTTGTCATCATTCTTATTTTTATTCTGGCTGCTATTTTTATTTTGTAGTTCATTTTCTTCGTAATTTCGTTAGAAACTGTTCTCCAATGAAATACATTGCTATTTTCATCATTATTCTTGGGTCAATTGGGTTAAATGCTCAAGTCCTCGACTCTCTTTCTCACGTTGATTACCAAGCACTTCATGGAGCGAATCTAAATGACGTTTGGGGATATGTCGACGAACAAGGAAATGAATACGCGATTGTCGGAACGTCCAAAGGAACGTCAATTGTTAATGTGGCCAATCCAGCAGCGCCTTTTGAGGTGTTTTGGATTCCAGGAACCGAATCCATTTGGCGTGACCCATGTGTTTATGGTGATTATGCGTTCGTCACAACAGAAGCGGAAGATGGATTTTTAGTCATCGATCTTTCTCCACTGCCGCAGTCAACCACATTGCCAACGACTGTTTATACCGGTCCTCTTGGTGATCCTTGGCAATCTGCACATACGTGTTTTGTAGATGAAAATGGCTATGCCTATATCTTCGGAGCGAATAGAGGAGAGGGAGGTGTGATCATTCTTGATGTACATACCAATCCCATGAGTCCGATTGAAGTAGGTGAGTTCGATAATTGGTATGTTCACGACGGATTTGTGCGCAACGACACCATGTTTCTTGCACACATATCTGACGGTTTTTTCTCGCTTGTTGATGTTTCTGTGAAATCAGCTCCGGTTCTCTTAGGTACACAAACCACTCCAAATGATTTTACACACAACGCATGGCCTACCGATAACGGTCAATATGTGTTTACAACGGACGAAGTCTCCGGTGCATTCATCACTGCTTATGATATTTCCGATCCATCCAATATGGTTGAGGTAGATCGCACGCAACATTCTCCGGGTCAAGGTGTCATTCCGCACAATGTGCATGTGCTTGGAAATTACTTGGTCACAAGCTATTATTCCGATGGTGTAATTGTTCATGACGCTACGTTTCCATACAACATGATCAAGGTTGGACAATACGACACCTATCCATCTCAAACAACCGGATTTAACGGCTGTTGGGGAGTCTACCCATTTTTACCCTCGGGAACGATTCTAGCCGCAGATATCACAGAGGGATTGTTTATTTTATCTGCTGCATTCCAACAAGCTGCATATTTAGAAGGTACGATTACAGACGCTTCTTCTGGCGCTTTACTCACCGGAGTCAAAGCACAATTGGGGGGTAACGATCAATTCGATTTGTCAAAATCAAATGGAACCTATGCCACAGGAATTGCGACAACGGGTAATTATGCTGTAACTTATTCCAAAGTGGGTTATTTCTCTCAAACCATTCAAGTGATGTTGTTTCAAGGTCAACTTGTCTATCAAGATGTCCAATTAGTGCCAATACCACCGTTCAGCTTATCTGTCAATATTATAGACGCAGTGTCAGGATCGCCTATTTCCGATGCGCAAATTTTACTTTCAGCGGAGTTAATAGATCATAACGGAATTTCTAATGGAATTGGTCAGGAAGATTTCACTTTGTTTTACCAAGAACCATATTGGATTTCTGTGGGTAAATGGGGGTATTTTACCAACTGCTATGAACAGGTAATTGATGCCTCAACAGGTACATTGACTATTGCACTTCAACCCGGTTACCATGATGAGTTTACCTTTGATTTTGGTTGGACAGTAAGTGGCACTGCCACGTCTGGAAATTGGGAACGCGGTGTGCCATTTGGAACAAACGGTGGTTCAGCTCCGGGGATTGATGCAGATTATGATTGTGGTATGAATGCATATGTAACGGGTAATGATGCAGCGTTAAATCCCGATATTGATGATGTGGATGGCGGATTTACTCAATTAGTTTCCCCAACAATGGATTTAACCAGTTACACCAATCCACACGTGAATTTTTCAAAGTGGTTCTTTTGTCTTTACGGTAATCCACCAGATGATACCTTAAAGGTTATTGTAAATAATGGGTTAACATCGGTAGTAATTAGTCAGACTGTTTCGGACACCAATTTCTTTTACCAATGGGTTCCTGAAAGCATAAGGTTATTGGATTTCATTACGCCTACAGCAAATATGCAAGTCATAATTCGCGTTTCAGATAATGACGGTAACGTGAATATTACAGAGGCTGGCTTCGACTATTTTTACATTTCAAACGCAAACGTTCTGTCAACTGAAGAGTTAGCTTTTAACCGTATCCTTATCTATCCCAATCCGATGCGTGATCAGGTG
>JBILNH010000071.1:0-10796 GCA_044375095.1 Crocinitomicaceae bacterium | reverse complement strand
ATGTCAACTTTGGGGATTTTTTCCAAGAAAGCACACGAATTTTATGCAAAGAATATTGTTATGCATCCTATTGGTACAGGTCCTTTTCGATTAAATAAATTGGATAATAATGGATTGGTGCTACTAAAAAATACCGAATATTGGAGGAAAGATAACTTTGGAAATAGGCTACCGTTCATTGACCAGATTTACATGCGTTACAACCCCAATAAGAAGGATGAATTACGCGCTTTTCATAACAAAGAAATAGATTTCGTACTTCAAATTCCTGTAGACGAAATTGATCACGTATTAGGAACCCTCAAGGAGGCAAAATCGGGAAAAAATGTCCGTCACCGCTTATTTTCACAGAGTAGTTTAAGCTTGGAATATATTGCTTTTTCTTGTCGTAAGGGAATATTTTCAGACCCTAGAATACGGCTTGCTCTTCACCAAGGTATCGATAGAAAAAAACTAATTGATGAATGGCTTAAAGGGGAGGGATGGCCAGCTATAGGTGGAGCAATACCCGAAATAGGCAGCTTCAAACGAACACTCGAAGAGAAAAAGGACTTAACCAACCTTTCAGCTGCTCGTGAATTATTGAATCAGGCAGGATATCCCAATGGAATAGGATTCCCGGAACAAAAAATGTACGTGAATGCCTATAAAGGTTCATCAGTGCACCGCATGTGCCAGGGGATTGTCGATCAATGGCAAAAAAATCTTGGCATTTCAGTAAAAATCATTTTGTGCACATTAGATGAACGAAACAACGCTATAGCGACAGGCAAGGCATCCATTTGGAGATCGGGATGGGTGGCAGATTACCCAGATCCTGAAAATTTCCTCACACTTTTCTACGGTCGAAGCGAAAAAGGATCAACTAAAATGGGTTATTTTAATCAACGATACAATACCGCTTTGGATAATGCGCTGTCTGAAACTGATCCAACTAAACGAAATTCACTGCTAAAATTTTGTGACCAACTCATTATCGCGGAAGCTCCTGTTTCGCCAATACTTACAAACGATTTCCTGGTAATGGTCAATTCGCGCATTCGAAATTTTGAAACAAATCCGATGGAATTAATAGATTTTTCTACTATTTTTATTCGTGAACCTCAAAATTAGGTATTGAGGCATATGTTTAACTTTTTTAAGGCTCTCAGCTTGCACGTAAAGTCACTGTCTCTCAGTGACTTTTTTTATGTATAAAGCGTGTCAATCACAATCTCAAGCGAACGATCTACATTAAATCCGGGCAGGTGATACGCATAGTAATTGAGCATAACTGCAAGCGCGTCACGTTTAGCCTTATGTGAATCATTCAGCTGTTCATCTCCTCTAAAAACCTTATTCAGTAATTTCACCCCTTCACCTCCGTAAGAATGGCTGTCAATCGGTTGATGAGACCTGAATTCTCCATCTTTAAGAATGAGAAACTGGTCGTCAGGTTTTCCTTGCAATGGCTGAATGCCCAAGGCTTCTGTCAGTTTACATAAAAAAGAAAGGACGAACATCCCACTTTTCTCACATTGATCAAGTTCCAAAATTTGCGCTTGAAAAAAATCAAAAAGAGCATGGTCTTGCTGAGCTTCGCGTACGATTTGTCGAATAACCTCAACAATAAAAAAGGCTGTTACTGATTTTAACGGATTGGTTTGTATATCAATAAGGAACTCAATTGGTTCAGCAGCCGTAAGCTTTCCCATTGCGCTATCCGAACGCTGGTAGGTGGTGATTTCGCAGATGGATAGAGGAAAAAGGGATTGACTTTTCTTTTTACCGCCTTGGAACAAAAAGGTTTGCAAACCTGAGTTACGGGTGAAAAACGTGGCGACTAAACTTGTTTCAGAATAGCTGATGCGGTGAAGAAAAATAGCCCTATCGGTCGATTTAGCCATTAATTGACAACAAGTACTTTACCTACTTTGCTTCCCTTTCCTTCATTTGGAGCTGTCCATATCAGGTAAACACCGGTTTTAACCCGTTCACCAGACATCGTTTTGCCGTTCCATGTCGCCGTTCCACCATTTGATACCGTTTTATAGACTAAATTTCCAGCAATGTCTGTGACCTTGACATCGGAGTCGTATTTAATCCCTTGGATGGTTATTGGACCTTGAAATTCAGGACGAGCTGGATTAGGAAAAACGGTTACAGTAGAATAGGTTGGGTCCTCATAGGTGGCATCTGTTCGATAGGAAACGAGTCCTTTATCCGTCACTACAAACAATTCACCGGTTTGTTGATTGAGCTCGAGATCAATGATGTTATTCGAAATGAGAGGCGAATTTTCTGTGGTAAACTGCTCAATAATTTCCAATCCGTCTGAGGAAAGTAAAATGAGTCCTGAATTGGCAGTACCAAACCATTTGCGATTTCCTCCATCGACTTCAATATCCGTAACATTGGTATTACCAAGCACAAACTCTACGTTTCCTTCAAACTCCAATTTTATCCGTGACGCATTGTATTCTCCCGGTCCAGCATCAAAAGCACTTTCAGCATTGTACAATACAGCAAATCCGTTGTCTGTTCCAATCCATATTTCGTTATCAAAATCAACGGCAACAGCAGTAACTGTATTGGAAGGAAGTGCTCCTGAGAAATCACCAGAATTCAATTGAACATATTTGTCATCAGAAGGATCAGCGAGTGTTCCTCCATCGTTGTATCCATACAATCCTGCGCCTTCAATTGAAAACCACTTGTTGCTGGTGTAATCAATCGTCAGTTTTCGGGTAAATTTATTCCGTGCAGCTGACCCGCAATCAAACGAATACCAATTTCCATCTGCTGAATAAGCTTTTAATGGTTCATCCGCAAAACCGTTAAGCGCCCATAAATTGCCATCTTCATCGTATTGAATGGAACTCACGAGCGACCAACCACTCGTTGCATCTGTATATTCAAGTGTGCTGTTCAAAGGGGTGAATGTATCGGTAACTTGGGTGCCGTTACTTGAGATGGAGACAGGAATTTCAGAATAGGTGGAAACGGCAAATCCATTTTCATTTGATGGATCATTACTAACGGAAAGGAAGTCCCAAACAGGCTGAGAATTCCACAAATTCATATTATCGCGATCAAATAAACTCCATTTCTCATCTTCAAAAGCATAAACACCTGATCCGCTGAAATTATTGGCTATGGATGAAAGTCCCCCACCAGCGACTAACAACCTGCCTGAAGCGTAATCCATACTGTAAAATTCATTCTTCGGAGGACCTTCAAAGGGAATTGTTTTCAAGGTGAAAAAGCTGACAACTTCAAGTAAACCTTGTGTTTCATCGGCTATCCATGTCGAACCGTTCCAATTCACTGAATTCAGTGGCTTAAACCAACTTCCCAAGTTGAATGCGTATATCGATGTGAAAATGGAATTATCCGAATTATATGTTAAGATGGAGCCTTCGGTATTTATTACCAGTCGGCCATTATCTTCAGCAATTGATCGAATTTCAAGATCATTCAGATCCGACACTACTAATTTCCCGGTATTAGTCACTTGAAACACACTGTCTTTACCATAGTTATCGTGCTCGAATTGGATGTAAAACCGGTTATCGATAAATTCAATATCTGTGTAGGAATGGGCTGCTAATTCATTAAAACGTTCGTCCACTTCCCATGATGAAGGGTCTGCTAGCGCAACATTACTCAATTTTCCTTTTAACACTTTTGTTGAGGTGAGCGCGAAAATGGAATCGTTTTGAAATTCAACGTCCAAAATTGCGGCATTGTTCAATGTTGGGTAGTACGTATCGGTCACTTCATCTTTCAACGGGTCAATTTTGACAATCCCGAAACCTGTTGCTACATAAACGAAATTGCCATACGCTACAATTCGGTTGATCCGTTTGCTCCCTTGTAATTGAGCGAGCCGAATTGCGGGAATGTTTGTGATGCGGTTATTGTCTAGTTTATCAATATTTCCATTGTCATACCCAACAAAAAGCATTGATTTCGATGCGTTTTGACCTAAGCAAGTAGGAAAAATATCTGAAAGACCGTTAACCTTTGTCCAGACGCTCGTCTCGCCAGCTTCAGGATCATATTCGAGCAAGCCATTCCCAAAAGCAGTGTAAACCATGTTGTTATGAACAGCTACATCAACGGCCTTTTTATTGACTACATGTTGCCTCCATTGACCCGTTCCAATTTGGGCATTATTTAAGAATGATAAAAAAAGAAATAGAACTAATACAACTTTCATGATAAAACAATTGAGCAAGATAACGCCTTGTACGTTAATTTATTGAATTGGTGTTATGACTCCAGACAAAAATACGATTTCAAGCTTAGAATAACCTCATGATTGAAGCACAGAAATCAATCGGACAATTCATAATCGAAAAGGTTGCTGAATAGCTCAGAAGACATTACCTTTGTCGGACCCGTTAAAGGGTAAATGGCTCCGTGGCGCAACTGTATAGCGCACTGGATTTCGGCTCCAGCGGTTGCAGGTTAGAATCCTGCCGGGGTCACAAAAAGAACCCAGCACGAAAGTGCCGGGTTTTTTGTTTTATGAAGCAATCAAAATTTATTTTGAATTGCGGATAAAAGAAAAAAGTCGAAAACTGCGCCAGCAAGTTTGGGTTCTATGCTTGGATTGAACCAATACGAGAGGATCATGAAATCATCCTGCCGGGGTCACAAAAGGATATCAGTAATGGTGTCCTTTTTTTATTTTCTTCTCTATTTACAAGGGGTTCAAGTTACCAAAGAATACCAAAGAGTACCAAGAATTAGGTTACTTTTGAAATAAGGTTACTTTTTAGGTCACTCTAAATCACATGAATTTCCTGTATCTTGTTTGATACTTTTCAAGATCTAAATTAAGAAGAATAATTTTTTTACCCCCAACTATTGACTTTCCCATTTAAGTCACCTATCCTTTTAAAAAGTACAGACGAAATGGGGATTGAAAAGAAAATAAAAAGAACAGTGTTGCTTCCAAGAAATATAGTGGGGGAAATAGATAGATTAGATATTACGGTAATCCACCTCAGCTACTGTTGTTTTAATCGCATTTGCCGTGATGATCCGAATAGGAAAAGTCATGATTCGCGACCTCAAGGATATGGGAATATAATTGTATTATTCCCTATTCAAAAAAAAAGACCTGAAATATCAGGTCTTTTTTTTGAATTCACTTTAATTAATACGATGCGTAATATTTCATATATAGAACCTCGTTTAGCGATGAAATACGCTGTAAGACAATGCGAAACAACGTTAAACGTCGTTTTACATCGATTTACATTTTAAGAATAACAAATTCTGTTCTTCTATTTTTTTGATGCTCGTCTTCTGAACAGGTGGACTTCACTGTTCCTTCACACGGACAATCTACTTTTAGTTTATTCTCACCGTATCCTTTTCCGTTAATCCTTTCCGGATTTGTAATGCGTTGCTTAATAAATTGAGCAGATGCTTTAGCGCGGTTATCTGACAATTTCTCATTCGATGCCATAGTTCCTCTGCAATCGGTGTGTGAACCCAACTCAATTTGCATCTCAGGGTTTTCATTCATCACTATGACAATTTTATCCAACTCTATTGCGGCATCTGGACGAATAGCAAATTTTCCTAAATCGAAATAAATTGGATTAATATCAATGATTGTGGTAAGATCCAACCCAACGTCAACTTTATCCATTGTTAAATCCAATGTTTCGTGAACATTGACTCTTCCAACTTGAACAAGTGTGTAATTAAATGTAACAACTTTCGTCAAGTATCCCTGCTTTTCCAAACGGATTGTATAAGACAATTGGTCATTGATGGCTGCATCCGGAATTTCCTTTTCAATATCACCTGTTTTAGGTGTTAGTCGATTAACAAACTCATTTTTTGTATCATTACTCGTTATTGTAATTTTTACATCCTCCAGTGGTAAATTCGACTTTGCGTCGGTTACAAGACAGTACATAGAAAAACTAGCCGCTTTAACTAAAGAAACATTTCCATTCACTTCAGTAATGTCTGGATCTAAATTTTTGGTTGATACGGTTAATTGGTTATCGTTGTACTTATCTACACCACTTGCTGCAATTGTATACTCTTCACCTGGTTCAACATCGAACTGAACCCCGCCGAACTGATCTGTGATTGCACTCGCTATCACCTCGCCTTTCGAATTGACTAATTTGACTGATGCACCTGGTAAAATTTCACCTGTGGTTTCATCCTTCACAATGGACTTCACAATAAGTTGTTGTTGGAAGGGTTTCCTGAGCACATACGAGTAGATATCATCATCACCTTTACCACCAGTTCGGTTCGAAGAGAAGTAACCCGTAATGTTATCTTTATTCATCGTAAAAGAAAAATCATCGTGTTGCGAGTTAACAGGTATTCCCACATTCATCAGTTTATCGAACGCTCCATTTTTATTCACGCCCATGATAAATACATCAAGACCACCTAGTCCAATATGCCCATTAGAGGCAAAAAACAATTCGCCTTTGCTGTTTATCCATGGAAACATTTCTTGACCTTCAGTGTTAAATTGTGCACCCAAATTTTCAACTTTGCCTAATGTTCCGTCACCATTGATGACTGCCTTATATAAATCTGCACCACCAAATCCACTTGGCATATCTGAAACAAAATACAATGTTTTACCATCTACTGAAATTGTTGGATGTCCAACTGAATATTCCTTCGAATTAAAAGCAAGAACCTCTTCATCATTCCAATTCCCCAAGGAATCAACCGTGGCTCTCAATAGCTGTAAGTTTTGAATCCCTTTTTGATCCTTTTTTAGATTTCCCTTAGAATTATTGTTTCGGGTGTAATACACATGCTTCCCATCAGGCGAAAAACACAATGGTCCTTCATGGAAACGGGAATTCACATGTCTTCTCAGCATAGAAATATTTTCTACTTCACCATTCTGATCGACTGTCGATTTGTACACATCAAGAAATTGAGTTTGATTCCAAGGCCATTCATGCTGAATAATTAAAGGTTTTCTTCTTGCTGACAAAAAATAAAGCTGTTTTCCATCCAGGGATGGATAGCCTCCAAAATCGGAAACATTCGAATTACAGTTCAGATTTTTTATTTCAAAATGTACTCCTTGATTTTCAATATTTTGGAGATAGGAACTATTACTAATGAAAGATACACCACGCCGATCTGTAGACGCATATTGATTGAATTTAGTCATCCATAAATCACTTTCAGTGTATTTTCCATTTTGCTTTAAGGCTTGCGCGTAAAGAAAATAGTCCTCTTTTACCGCCGCATCTGTTTGAATCATGGATTTAAAGTTCGTTTCCGCTTTTTCCATGTTCCCCATATAGTAATAGCACGTCGCAATTTTGGAAAACAGAATAGGAGTAGCAACTTCTGACCCGATCAATTCCTCGTACAATCCAACTGCGTAAGCATAGGATAATTTTTCATAATACGCATCTGCTTTTTTAAGCTTCCCTGCTTGTCCAAATGAAGTAAAAGCTAAAATGATATAGCAAAATACTAGATACTGTTTTTTCATTATCTTTTAGATTACTTTAATTAGAAATAACGGGGTGAACGTAGTCCTTGTTTTTTGAAAATAAAATCATAAGACATCATGATTTCAAAAGTCCCATAGTTATAATTCCGAATGGCTTGAGTTCCAAAATCAGATGCGATACCCAATTTGAATTGTGGCGTTACTTGAAACTGTGTAAATACTCCAAATGCGGCGTTAAGTCGATACATGGCGCCAAACCAAATCTTCTCTCTGTAGATAGCAGCAAGGCTTGCATCAATGCTTATTGGGCTGTTTTCGGTGATTTTAACTTGGGTCGTTGGCCTTAATTTCCAGTAGTCATTAAGTGGGAAAACGCCCCCAATGATTCCAAAGTAGTGTCGTCTTTCAAGATTTGATTTACTAATGCCGTCGTAACCTCGCTCAATCAATTTTGGACTGCTTGCACCGATAAAGAACCTTGAAGAGTGATAGTATATACCGAAACCAAAATTTGGATTGACGTTATTTTGAACATTTTGTAACAACTTCGGATCGTTAGCTACCTCTGTCTCCAAGTTCCCGGTGCTTACAGAAATCACATTCATACCTGCTTTCATTCCAAATGAAAGTTTTCTGTCTCCATTTTTGAATTTTAATGTGTACGAAAAGTCTCCATAAATCATAGTTTGTTTAATCGGACCAGATTGGTCGTTGATAAAGGTGAGACCTAAACCAACTGTTTCATATGTGAGAGGCGAATGGGCACTAAATGTTGTCGAAATTGGCCGTCCTTCGAAACCTGTCCATTGTTGGCGGTGAATCCCAGTTAAATTCAATACTCCTCGACTTCCAGCATATGCAGGATTCACAAAGAGGGTGTTGTCTGAATATTGAGTAAATTGAGGTTCTTGCTGACCAAAAGTAAGGGTTGTGTTTGCACATACAACCGTGATGCTAATAATCTTAATTAGTGCTTTCATCTTCATTTTTTTAATAGGCGCTCAACTCATCATTGAGCGCCTTTTTGCTTTTATCGTTGTAAATAGATATAACCTTTGAGCACTCCTACACTTTCGTCTTTCGTGTCAAACACATAGTAATAAGTTGCTGTTGGTAAATCATCTCCTCCTAGTGTAAAGTTGCTTTGTGTGCTACCATCCCAATTATTTTCGTAATTCGATGCCTCGTACACTAAAACTCCCCATCTATTGAAAATGGCTATTGTATTGTTCGGATATAATTCTATTCCTTCAATTACAAATTCATCATTAATACCATCTCCATCTGGCGTAAATGCTTCTGGAATCAAAATATCGCATGGTTTTGGACTGCATGGGTTGAATGGATCACTACTATTTGCAACCTCTAAACCATTTGTTACTCCATCATTGTCACAGTCTGATTCATTCCACGCTGAACTTGGCGTTACTGTCTGACTCGCAATCAACAATGAACATGGATCCGTTGGATTTGTACCATCGGCAACCTCTGTTCCATCAAGTACACCATCACCATCCGTGTCCGGGTTCAATGGGTCAGTTGTTCCAGCCACTTCCGTTCCATTCGTCAACCCGTCGTTGTCACAGTCTGCATCACTCCACGCTGTACTTGGTGCTACCGTTTGACTTGCAATCAACAATGAACATGGATCCGTTGGATTTGTACCATCTGCAACCTCCGTCCCATCAAGTACACCATCTCCATCTGTATCCGGATTCAATGGGTCTGTTCCTCCTGCGATTTCTTCTCCATTTGTTATTCCGTCATTATCACAGTCGGAATCGCTCCAAGCTGTACTTGGCGCTACCGTTTGACTTGCAATCAACAATGAACATGGATCCGTTGGATTTGTACCATCTGCAACCTCTGTTCCATCAAGTACGCCATCTCCATCTGTGTCTGGATTCAATGGGTCTGTTGTTCCTACCATTTCTTCTCCATTCGTTAATCCATCATTGTCACAGTCTGCGTCATTCCACACTGTACTTGGTATTTCTGTCTGACTTGCAATCAACAATGAACATGGATCCGTTGGATTAGTCCCATCTGCAACTTCTTGTCCGTTTGTAACACCATCTCCATCACAGTCGAATGCCGGATTACTTGAACATGGTACTACAGTGATGAATATCGTATCGTTCACACATATTCCTGGTAAAGGAAGACCCTCATCACAGATTGATACTACTATTGTATCCGTTCCAGTAAATCCTGGGTTCGGTGTATAGGTAAATGTTCCGTCCGCGTTAATTACTATCGTTCCGTTTGACGGTCCACTTACTGGTGTAATATCCACTGTAAGTGACGTTCCATCAGGATCTGTGTCACCCGCATCTGTTAAGTCACCAGTTACTGGTGTATCCTCATTTGTAGTGATAATTTCGTTATCCACAATCGGCGCATCGTTTACAGCAGTCACAGTAATGAATATTGTGTCGTTGACACAAATAACTCCTGGTGTTCCTGCATCACATACTGATACTACAACCGTGTCAACTCCATTGAAGTTCGTATTCGGTGTATACGTGTATGTTCCATCTGCATTGATAACAATCGTTCCGTTTGACGGTCCACTCACTGGCGTTGTATTTGCCGTAAGGGCTGTTCCATCAGGATCTGAGTCTCCTGCATCTGTCAAGTCACCTGTTGCTGGTGTTTCTTCAGTTGTTGTAACATACTCGTTGTCTACAATCGGTGCGTCATTCACAGCATTTACAGTGATGAATATTGTATCGTTCACGCATATTCCTGGTAAAGGAAGACCTGCATCACATACTGATACTACAACCGTGTCAACTCCACTGAAGTTAGGATTTGGTGTGTAAGTATATGTTCCGTCTGTATTCATAACAATCGTTCCGTTTGACGGTCCACTTACTGGTGTAATATCCACTGTAAGTGACGTTCCATCAGGATCTGTGTCACCCGCATCTGTCAAGTCACCAGTTACTGGTGTATCCTCATTTGTAGTGATAATTTCGTTATCCACAATCGGCGCATCGTTTACAGCAGTCACAGTAATGAATATCGTGTCGTTGACACAAATAACTCCTGGTGTTCCTGCATCACATACTGATACTACAACCGTGTCAACTCCATTGAAGTTCGTATTCGGTGTGTAGGTATATGTTCCGTCCGTGTTGATGACAATCGTTCCATTCGATGGACCACTCACTGGTGTTGTGTTCGCCGTAAGCGGCGTTCCATCAGGATCTGAGTCACCTGCATCTGTCAAGTCACCTGTTGCTGGTGTTTCTTCAGTTGTTGTTACAACTTCGTTGTCTACAATCGGCGCGTCATTCACAGCAATTACAGTGATGAATATTGTATCGTTTACGCATAT
>JBILNH010000070.1:0-10809 GCA_044375095.1 Crocinitomicaceae bacterium | reverse complement strand
TTATGCACCGCAATCGGGAATGAATGAAATGGGACTTGCTTTCGAAAGACTTGCTTCCTTCCACCCTATTCAAGAAAGTGTTGAAAACAAAAAGAAAATATCCAACCCGACGAGGTATCTAAAAGAGATTCTTCATACCTGTAAATCGATTGAAGAAGTGAAAGCGTACATCAGTCAATACGATCACAGTTATTTTATTGAAGATGTTTTTCTATACGTTGATAGAACTGGGAAATACCTGGTTGTAGAACCCTACACATTGAAAACAGGTAACGATCCAAGCTATGTTATTTCTAATTTTTGTCCATCCATAACTTCTCTAGACAATGCCAATAAACTTGACCGCTACCGAAACGGAGCAGCTTATATAAAGGATGGCTTTAATACTTCGCTAACCTTCTGCAGAGTCTTATCAGATACAATGCATGTTTGCAGAAATAAAATTGGTGACGGAACCTTGCTTTCGTCTATTTGGGACTTGAAAAATGGTAAGGTGAACCTGTATTTTTATCACGATTATAAAACAACCGTTCAATTCAATCTAAGCGAAGAATTAAAAAAGGAGGATCACATTTTCGCGATTGACAAACTATTTCCACCTAATCCGGAATTTAAACAATTACGCGATTTCAAAACACCGAAAAACAGTATTTTGATAGGTGTTTTCATTGTAAGTTCCGCCGGATTTTTTCTATTGACCTCCATCTTCTTTCTCATCTACTACTTAAGGAAAAAAGAGAATAATAAATATGCTTCTGTTCAATTACTACTGTTTCCAATTGGACTTATCTTGTTTTATTATATGGTTGTACTAAGTGGTAGCGTTAACGTTTTCTACTTTCCTGCGCCTTACAAACACCCGACAAATCTTTATATTAGCTTGACTTCATACATACCCTTTCTTCTTGTACTTCTAATACTGCCTTTTTCTGTGATTAATTACAGACTACTAAAACAGAAAAGTTGGAGCATATTAGCAAAAGGACTATTTACACTAAACAACCTTATTTACATTATTCTCATCGGACTGTTTGTCTATTGGCGATTTTATGATGTTTTCAACTCACATTAAGAATAGTTGAAAAATGAAGTTAAAGATTAGGCGCATCAGGTACTTAGCGTTAAAATAATTGAGAAAGTTATGGTTCTTTTAGTGAGATAGGTTTTTGGAAATATTCGTTTTCAAATGTACATTTGAATCAACTATCTCGAAGGTCCCAAAACGCCATAGATTTTGATTAAATTGACACTTTACGTTAACGAAAAAAAAGAAGAATGAAACCGAATTATTTGCTTTTTACCATTTTCACTTTCGCCACGTTCTTTTCGGGTTGTAAAAAAGAAAACACAACTATAGATGACGGAACGTATAAAGGAACATTTACGGTTACATACAGTTCTGGGACACAAACTGGGCAGACGACTTTGGTGCTGAATAATGGTACATTTTCTTGCTCAGGTAATCCAACTAAAATTCCGGCTGGAGGATCAGGGACTTTTTCATCAGGCAATGGAACAATAACGTTTAATGATGAAAATTTTTGGACTGCCGATTTTGACTGGAACTTGATCCTTTCTGGAACCTATGACTATACATTTAATGGCGAAAACCTGAAAATAACGGCGGATAAAAATAACGTTGGAACCTACACGTATGACCTTGTAAAACAATAAAACGCAATCCAACAGCAACTACCTCAACGGCTGAATTTTGTGTTCATTGGACTCGGTAGTGGTCAAAATTCTCATCCACAGCATTTGCTAAAAAAAAATGGTGTTCAGTCCATTTGGGACAGAAACGTTTATCTGCAACAACAGATTTTTCCATACATCATTTGTTTCAAATTGTATTCAATTCCAAACGGTCACTTTTGATATATTGATAAAGATCAATTTATTGAATGGCTGCCATCACAATTAATCAGTGCTCACTTCTCTATTTTTAGTTATTGAAACTTCGGAGTGGTGTTTTTGCTCGAGCAATGTGTTGTGTTGTATTGTTTCATACACATTCGTTAACGGATGTTTAATAGAACGCAAAAATGCCAAGATACCTCATACAAAAAAGTCAGAATAACAATGAAAACCATACAATTCAAAAGTAATGACCCTAAGCAAAAACAATTCGTAGCTGCGTTAAGAAAAAATGTAAGCGACTACTTCAATCAAAAAGGTATTTCCACGAAAGGCAATCGAATGATGTTTATAAAAGCTATTCTCATGCTTTTGATGTATATCATTCCATTTGCACTTCTACTTACCCTACCCTATAATCCATGGGTTGCATTCTTGCTTGTATTTGTAATGGGTATAGGTGAGGCAGGAATTGGCATGTCTGTCATGCACGATGCTTCTCATGGCGCTTTGTCGAATAAGAATTGGGTAAATAACTTATTCTCATCATCCATTTTTTTGTTAGGTAGCAGCACATTTAACTGGAAGGTTCAACATACTATTTTACATCACACATTCACGAATATTTATGGGTATGATCAGGATATTGAAACAAAGGCGACGCTTAGGTTATGCGAACATGCCCCACTGAGAAAATTTCACCGCTTTCAATTTGTTTATGCGTATGTATTTTACGGGTTAATGACGCTCTCCAAATTAATCACAGAATTTAGCCAACTCGCAGCATTTAACCGAGAAGGAATCACCCAAGAACAAGGACACCGACCTGGTATAGAACTTTTAAAACTAATTGTCATCAAAACATTCTATTTCTCATTGTTAATTGGCTTACCATTGTTATTTACGGAATACAACTGGTGGCAGGTGTTTTTCGGCTTCTGCATCATGCACGTTACAGCAGGAATGATCATGAGCACAATATTTCAAATGGCGCATGTAGTTGAAGGAGCCCAACAACCCCTTCCGGATGAAAACGGCGTTATGCACACTGAATGGTTGGTGCATCAGTTAAACACAACATCTGATTTTGCCCGAAATAATCATATACTTAATTGGTACGTCGGAGGATTGAATTTTCAAATTGAACACCATCTTTTCCCAAATGTCTGTCACATTCATTACCGCAACATTGCACCAATAGTAGAGCAAACAGCCATTGAATTTGGTTTAGCCTATAATTTAAAACCTACTTTACTTGATGCATTTATTTCGCATGCCAAGAGATTAAAAGAACTGGGGAGAACTAAAGAATAATTTTAAAAGCGAAAACTTCCTCTGGCAACAACCGTTTTTCGGGTTGGTCGCTCTTCTGAGATGGCAAATGAGATTATATCTTGACGGAACGCTGATAACTTTATCTTATTGATCAGCATCGAAACAATTGTCTAGCTAATGGAATAGTGAGGCGTTTAAACGTTAATTTTACATACATCCAATTACCTAAAAACGAAGAACGATGATTATCACTGTCTCTCGAATAAAGATGAGCACGCGATACGTGTATTTCATTTTATTCGCCCTACTTTCGGCCTGTACGAATTCAGAAAACAGTGTAAATCTAAAAGAAGGTGACATACTTTTTCAGCAACTCAATTGTGGCGAGTTATGTCAAGCAATTGAAGCTGTTACGGATGGTGTAAATGGCAAAGAATTTTCGCATTGTGCTATTGTCGTAAACATCAATGATACACTAAAGGTTGTTGAAGCAATTGGAGACCATGTGCAAGTTAATTCCATCAGAAACTTTTTGGCGCGAAGTGGTGACACGTTGGAGATGACGAAGACAACAATAGGAAGGGTAAAGAAAGAATACGAGCCACTTATTCAACACGCAACGGCATTTGCAAAAAAACAGATTGGCGAACCTTATGATGATGAATTCTTAATGAAGAATAATAAATGGTACTGCAGTGAATTGCTGTATGAATCATTTAAAGACGCAAACAAACAGTCGGACTTTTTTGAATTAGAACCAATGACCTTCAAAGATCCAAAAACAGACGAATTTTTTCCTGCATGGGAAAAATACTACCAACAACTCAATGCCGAAATTCCTGAAGGTAAAGCAGGTATTAATCCTGGCCTAATTTCAAGATCATCAAAAATTCAGATCATAAGTACACCTCGAATCAACTTCTAAGTCGGCCAGAAAACACTAAAAACTTACTTTTCGATTAACGAGACATCGTATTTTCCATTTAGTTGTTGTTGAGCTACTGATCATGAACTGAATTCATTTTGGTGCAGTAAGCTGAACTGAAGCATAAATCGATTTTAGTCGTGCAAATAAATCTGCAAGATTCTTTCATATAGAGCGAATCTCATTATACCTTTGTCTAACACACCCAAAGAATAATGTATTATGTCAGATCGAATGATAATTCAACAGTGCTTCATAGTCAACGAAGGAAAAATTGAAAAGAAAGATGTACTCATTGAGTATGGAAAGATTGCCAAAATTGATGATTCAATTACACTTCAGGGCGTTCAGACAATTGATGCAACAGGGAAATATTTATTGCCAGGGATTATCGATGGGCAAGTGCATTTTAGGGATCCGGGCCTTACACACAAAGCGGATATTTCCTCTGAAAGTAAGGCGGCTGTGGCTGGAGGTGTGACCTCATTTATTGATATGCCGAATACCGTTCCGAATGTACTTTCATTGGAAATTTTAGAGGAGAAATATGTTATTGCGGCTCAAAAATCACTAGCGAATTATGCTTTTCTACTCGGCGTGAACGGTGAAAACCTTGATTACGTTTGTGGAATCGATACAAGTAAGCTACTTGCAGTTACGGATGATGGACTTTATTTCACCAAAAAAGGAAATCTCTTGGCAGATAATCCTGAAACATTAGAACGGTTGTTTTCAGGCTGTGATGCAATTATTGCTATTCATTCAGAAAAAGAGGCAATAATTGAAGCCAATGAAGAAGTTTTTAGAGCGAAATATGGTGAAAACGTGCCTGTTTCTTGCCATCCACTCATCAGAAATGAGCAGGCTTGCTATGAAGCAACCGAGCAAGCAATTAAATTGGCTGAAAAATACAATGCGCGGCTACATATTTTGCACCTTTCTACTGCAGCTGAGACCGTTCTTTTCAGAAATGATATCCCATTAAACGAAAAACGCATAACGACAGAGGTCTCTGTTCATCATTTATGGTTTACCGATCAAGACTATGAAAAACTCGGCGTAAAAATCAAGTGGAATCCAGCCATTAAAACACAAAAGGATAAAGATGGACTTCTTCAAGCCTTAATTGATGACCGAATAGATATCATTACTACTGACCATGCACCTCACCTTATGGAAGAAAAGAACAAACCCTACTTTCAATCCATGTCCGGTGCACCAATCATTCAGCACTCGTTGAATATCATGATCGAATTTTATAAAAAAGGTCAACTTTCGCTTGAGAAAATCGTTGAGAAAATGTGTCATAATCCGGCCATTCTTTACCAAATTTCAAAGCGTGGATTTATCCGAGAAGGTTATTTCGCTGATTTAACACTCGTGGATTTGGATCAATCGTGGACAGTCGCTCAGGACAATATTTTATTCAAATGTGGCTGGTCGCCTTTGGAGGGAACAACATTCGGTAGTAAGGTCACACATACATGGGTCAATGGAAACTTAGTTTTTGAAAATGACCAATTTCATTCAGAACACAAAGGAATGGCTCTTGAGAAAATCGTCTAACGCCAAATATCTATTCACACAATCGGTAAAACTTAGCACATGAAAATTCAAACATTACAACTTGTAGAAACTGCCGCACTTATTGTGTTATATGTGCTTCTCTTGTTTGCTACTCGAACGATCGTCAGTAAATCTTTGCGAAAGACATTAACTCAACCGGGTAGAAGAAAGATTATAATAAAATCAATAAATCTACTAACAACGCTGATCATTGGAATTATTATTGCCAGTATTTGGGGCTTGGAACAACATGAAATTGCTGTTTTTGCGAGTACGGTAATTACGGCATTGGGTATTGCCTTTTTTGCGCAATGGTCGTTGTTATCGAACATTACTTCAAGTATCATTTTGTTTTTTAATCACCCCTTAAAAATCGGTGATCACATTAAAATTTTAGATAAAGAATTTCCTTTTGAAGGCGAGGTAACGGAAATGGCTTTTTTCTTCATGCATATCCAAACCACCGAAGGCGAGCTTGTCACCATCCCTAATTCAATAGTCTTGCAAAAATCCATATCCATTATTCATACAAGCGACAGCTTATGAGTTATTTCTGTACTGTACTGTTTTTTGCGTTAGGAATAAGTCCTCTTTACGCCCAACAGAATGGACTAGGAAGCTGGAATATCCTTAATGTTAAATACGCGTTTAGTGATAAATTGAGCCTATTCGGCGAAGGACAAATCCGTTCCTTAAAATTTTACGATGATTTCCATTACCATGAATTGAAAGGCGGTGTCGACTATAAACTTTTTCCGAATATGCGGTTGGCCATCGCAGCAGGAAGTTATCAAACATACAAAGAAGGTGGAAACTTCGTGACTCCAAAAAACAACGACGAATTCAGGATTTGGCCGCAGCTTACGCTCAATCAATCGGTTGGTAAGTTTAAGATTGAACAACGTTACCGTGCAGAATTTCGATTTACCAGCAACGGATACCGCAATCGTTTTCGTTACAGAGTGGGATTAAGTTTACCATTTGGAAGGAAAACGAATGGCTATCAACCATTTCAGATAAGTGCGAATAATGAATTGTTTTTCACGAATAACGAACCTTACTTTGAACGAAACCGCTCATCCATTTCATTGTCCTATCGCTTTTCTAAACTCTTGTCAATTCAAGTTGGTTACTTACATCAATTTGACTATAAAATCAACGATGAAACTGGCCGCGATTTTTTACAAATTGGCTGTTTTTTGGAATTTTCGCGGGTGAAGAAAACAACCAATTAATTTCGGGTATTGGATTGAACCATGAAACAAAAAACGCTTGCTCTTTTAACCGTGCTCTTTTTGACCAATTTGGTTTACAGCCAACAAGACGAATTTCCACCATTGGATAAATCAAACTTTATTTCTCTCTCTTACCTCATTTATAGTGATCAACTTGTCATAAAAATAGATCAACTGCCAGAGGAAATGGAATGGTCGCGGATGATGATTCACAACTTAAAAGGCGAATTTATTCTTGGTTGTGAAGTAAGGGAAAGCGGTCAGACGTGTCAATTGGTCAACCATTCCAGAGTTTACCACACAAGCGACACATTCTCTATTCAATTTTACAAAGAAGGTTCACATTATGACTACCCAATTGTATTTATCTCGAATAACTATCCTGCTGAACACCTGAATGGTTGGTCAAAACTAGCTATTGGATCAAATTGTGTTGTCCTCAACTGTTATCCTAAAAACGATCCTTGGATGCCAACAGACTATGTTCCTACTCTATTTGGAAAGCAACTCCATTATGTAAACCCAAAAAATGGGCGGATTCGAAGCGCAAAATGGCTCATCTATTCGGGTTACTATCAACCTTGTGACATTGACAAGTGGATTCCAGTTTATAAGGAACTGACATACCGGTCTAAAACAGGTGAATTGGCGCGCGGATCGGCCTTAATTAAACGGAGAAAGATTTCATTGGATGAATGGGAATTAGACGAGAATACTCCATGATTTCTAGCCAAACAAATTATTGTTAACTTTAAAATGGATTACATAATATCCCATCACATAGCGTTATTCTGTTCACAATATAAAAAAAATTACCACGTCACTTTTTTTAATCTTCGGGTTCACGTTATCGTTTCAGGCTCAACAATTCGGTCGTTTTACAGATCCGAGAGATGGAAAAACATATGCAACAGTTCGAATCGGAAATCAAACATGGATGGCTCAAAATCTGGCTTTCCGGCCACAGAGCGGTCAGTATTTTCAGTACAATAATGATCCTTCTAATGTTTCTGTTTACGGTTATTTATACGATTGGAACACTGCCTGTAACGTGTGTCCTTCAGGCTGGAAATTACCTTCGAATGCAGATTGGTTGGAATTAACCAATACTGTAGGAAGTGACTTCAAGCCTAAACTTATGAAAAACAACGCATGGTCTCCAGATGAACCTACATCAAATAGTTCAGGTTTTTCGGGTATTCCCGGTGGAATGAGGGATCAAGCAGGTAACTTCCGTTACATGGGTACCGGGGCCTATTTCTGGACATCCAGTTTTTCTCATCAAGCTTTTGCTTTCGCTCGTGAACTTGGAAAGAATGCAGGCAACTGGGCAAGTCATGAATTCGGCACGAATCAATTCGTTGGTATGTCCGTTCACTGCATGCAAACAACAAACTCATCAAATCAATCGAATAATCAAGAGGAACAACCGGATGATGAATATTCGGAACGAGAATTTCAAGAACCGACCACTCCTTCTTATTCCGAAAATCACCCCATCAAAAAAGGTGTAACCACATATACAGTTCCACGCACTCAAACTTGTAATGAAAAACAAGATTTATATTGGAACTATACCGGAGAATATGTTTGTAAACCGGTTGTTAGTCAGTCAATTAAACTAACAATTGACATTCATTTAAATGACCCGATGTACAATGAAGCCTTGATTACGATTTCCAATCTAAAAACCAAAGAGGTGGAAGAATATGAAATCGAACACGTTGAAAAAGGAGAAAATGGTGAACTGTATTTCAATTTTTCAGTCGTCAATCAGCCGCATCAATTCATACTTAACACCACCAAAAAAACACTTATTTGGTATTCAGAATGGGGACATTGGCAGGAGAAATATTACTTTAATTAAATTGGACTTACAAAAGTTACATCAATCGTCGAATTTGATGATAGTCGGACACTATTTTGACTCTTTTTTTACAAGTCGTTTGTCAACAGGTAGTTGAATAAATTCTTTTATTTCAACTCGCCCGAATTCGCGATACAACGGGTTGAGTATGTAATTACTTTCCACTCCAACGATTGTAGAAGGCACTTTCAATGCAAAGAAATCACGGTTTTGAGCCAACTTGGTGAATATGCCTGTTGTTTTGGAGGAATAAGGGTATTGATTCCAACGATCAGGTAGTTCATTTAAAATAGTCACTGGAAACTCATCTGGAAACTCAATTTTTGCCACCATGATTTGCTTTGGTAAAAGGGAGACATCAACAGAATGGACATAATATTCCAACAGTGCAAGTGAAATGTTTTCAGAACAATAGATCGCTCGCGTACCAACTTCATTCCATCTCCCACCGACTTTCTCTGCTCCTATTCCAGTTAACGTGTGTGCTTGGTATTTCACATGCGAAACTCTGTAAACAATCATTAGGCGTATACGTTGTGTTGAATGCGAATGATCTCGTTTTCTACCATTTCAAAACCCAGACTGCTGTCAAGTAAATCAAATGGTTGTTTGTTTCCGAGCGTTTTTGAAGGTGTCATGAGCCATTGCTTGAATTCGGATATTGAATCAAAAACGACGTACCCTAAACCAAACAACCGAGCTAGTTCGTAAATACGTTCTGACGTTTCTCTATCGTAAAGCACTTTCTTCTGCATACTACTTATAGATGTTGGTAGAATGTATTCGAATTCTTTCTCCGTAGCTCCAATTTCAGCAATGAAATCTTTCCATTCTGACTTTTTAACACCGACACGGATACGGTCAATCAATTCCATTTGGAAACCGGGAGCATCATTGACATGTGTAACAACCCATGCCGGAGAAAATCGTATACTGTTAATGATTCGATTGGCAGAAAATGCCTTCTTCCCCTTTCGAATGGATTGCTGATTACTGGAAGACTGTGCTGAACTCATGATTGTATTTTTACACCTATACAATCGTAAATATACAATTATTTTTAATGAATTAATTGCAATTGAGTGAATTCTTATTAAACAAAATTGATTTAAAGTAAATTAAAACTTCACAACTCCTTTCTCCCCCCTCACCATCCTTTCCTTTCCTTGTAGATCTTTCTTTACTTCAACTGAATGAAAGCCAACTGAAGTAAACAATTCGGAAACCTCGTTCGCTAAATCTTCATGGATTTCAACGAATAACCAACCACCCGAATTCAAGTGTCGAAGCGCTCCTTGGGCAATCGCGCGATAAAAACACAACGGATCTGTATCTGCAACAAATAAGGCCATGTGTGGCTCAAAATCAACCACATGGTCAGCCATTCGATGCTTTTCATTCACTGGAATGTAAGGTGGATTGGAAACCCATACATCTGATTCTAGCGCATACGAAAAATCGGTTTCAGCCAACGTGAGTGCATCGTGCTGGTGAAAACTAACCTCAAGTTTATTCATCAAGGCATTCGTTTTCGCCAACGACAGTGCTTCTTCTGAATAATCGGTTCCAACCACTTCTGAATGTGGAAAATTGTTTTTAAGGGCCAGCGCAATACATCCTGAACCTGTGCAGAGGTCGACCAGTTTTGGGGAAGTCGTTTCCCCCACCGTTTCGATGATCCAATGCACCAATTCTTCCGTTTCAGGACGTGGAATTAAGACACGTTCGTCAACCGAAATGGACAATCCATAAAATTCCGTGTGACCCAGTATGTATTGAAAAGGTTCTTTTTGCTGCAAACGTTTAACTGCTGATCGAAAGAAAAGCAAATCTGATTCACTTAAGCGCCTGTCTTGATTTAGAAGTAATTCTGTACGCGAACAATTCAGGCGTTCTTGTGCCAATTGATTGAACATGGACTTCAACTCACTTGTTGTGAATTGATCTTTCAACCGTTCGGTAAAATATTCTTTTATTGCTGTTAATGTATTTGTGCTAACAAACATGGGCTTACAGGGTTTTAAGCATCCAAAGTGAACAAGCAAAATGTCCGGAATCCCCTAGTGGTTTACTCAGTTTTTGATACC
>JBILNH010000069.1:0-10835 GCA_044375095.1 Crocinitomicaceae bacterium | reverse complement strand
AAGGCGTTGAGCCTCATCGCGGGAACTGAATTTTTTTCGCTCCAACTGAACCCCTAATGCTTTACATGTCCGGCTGAAAATAGCCCCGGGCATTGTGCGAAAAGAGATAGCTGGACCATTATTTACTTTCAAGAATGGAATGTGAATGTAAAACAATCCTGAGCCTATCCCAAAAGCTAATGGTTCAGAGATAAAGTCAAGACCGTGGTGCTTGAGCAAACTTACTGTTACGCCATTTTCGCAATGAGCCGTTTGGTTGTGTTGAAATGTATTCACTATCCCTTAAAATTGCGTAATTCTTCGACTGTTACATCGAATGCATCGGCGTATTTTTGTAATTGACTAATTGATAATTGTTGAAAACGGTCGGGTTTCATGTGGCGTTTTATCTGCCATTTCCAGAATCCGGTATATCCCGAAAGTACAGTTAAATCCATTAACCTCAATTCAAGAAAATACACAATTGGACTCGATTCTCCCTCTTCTACTTGTCTTTTGGCCTCATCGACACGCTCTTCAATGTGTTCCCACGCTTTATCGAGTGCGATTTTTTTCGTCTCCCAGCCTTGGCTTAAATCTGTTTCGTATTTCCCCTCGTCATTTTTGACATAACACACCTCACGCGTGAAATTTTCCAACGCACTTTTATCCTGAGGAACCTGGGATTTTTTCATCTTAACAGACAGTAAGCAAACTAAACACGTAAGAAAAACGGGAGCTTTCTGGAACTGCTAGAAGGATTTTATCGCCTACCTTCAATCGACCGCTTGTGTAGAGTTCATCCAACATGAGGTAAATTGAACCAGCGCCCACATTGCCTTTTGTGGAAAGATTGGTAAACCACCGTTCCTTTGGAATTTCGATTTGGTATTCTACCAAGGCATCGTAAATTTTATCTTCAAAGAAATGACTCGACATGTGCGGAAGAAAATAAGTCACCTCATCTGCCTTTAAGTTTTTTTCATCAAATACCAGCTTGAGCTTTTTAAACCCCAGCTTAACGATATTTTCACCCAACAGTTTCACATCTTGTTTGATGCTCAAAATGGAATGATCGATCAATTCTTTCGGCGCATAATCCATGTAACTTTTCAAAGTGCCGTCGGGTAATTTATCGGACGCCATGTACATGCATGCTTCCGCTTCATTGGCAAATGAAAATCCTTCAATCCATTCCACGCGCATCGACAATCCGTCTTCGCGTTTTTTGTCCTCTAGAAGAAAAGTAGCTGCTCCATCTGAAAGCATCCAACGTAAAAAGTCCTTTTCAAAAGCGAGGTAAGGATTGGCTTCCAACTCCCCCATTTTCTGAACTTCTAACTCAAATTGATCGGAACGTAGTAACCGAGAAAGTCGCTCAGAACCTGACGTAACGGCTTTTTTTGCCTGACCTAAACGCACAGACATGTAGGCATATTTGAACGCATGCATTCCAGAACAACATACACCGGATGGAGATACCACCTCGATGTTGTTTGATTCCGGAAGCCAACCATGAACCATTACTGCATGAGAGGGCATCATTTGATCCGGACTTGATGTCCCACAACTGAGTAAATCCACTTGCTTTAATTCAGTCGGATCAGCAGAAAAAAGGTTGCGTATAGCCAAGGCCACCATTTCAGCATTGGTATGCGTTGGCGTACCGTCTTTCTGAATGGCGTAATGCCTGCTTTTAATTCCATTATTGCGCAAAACAATTCGCCGCGATTTGGACGCTTGCTCGTTGATTACACCAAGGTATTCCTCCATTTCAACGTTTGAAACAGGATCATTCGGGTAAAAAGAAGAGGTGCGCGTGATGTAAACTTCGGACAAATTCATTCTGATTGTAATTGAATACTGCAAAAATAGGCTTTTTTCCGGTTAATTGACCGTTGCGTAAAGGGACGAAAGAAGATGGAATAGACGGTTAACAAAATGGGAGCCACCATGTACAACGCAACAACTAAATACGCTCGAAAAAGTTTCAACCATAGTGCACGGTTGCCACTTGATTCTTTGCGTTTAATAAGGGTCGCCCATAGCCTAAACAACTTCTTTGCGCGTTGTTCAATGAACAAGATAGTAGTCGGGATGTTGATCCACCCATCAGCAACCAATTGTTCTTGAACACTGTTCAGATTACCGTTATTGATGGAATTTAGAATTAACTCGCCACATTTGGATGCATTTTTTATGTCTGCATCACTCACGCCTGGCAACGGGAAAACCCCCCATTTTCGTTCCTTTTTCCCTGTCATCATCCAATGGACAATACTTACCGCGCTTAGTAAATTTGGGTGCTTATCGACAAGTGGGATGTTCGCCACCAACTTGCCGCCGGATTGCTGGATGAAGCGTTTAACGCTTTCTTGCGCATTCAACCACATGTTTCGCGCACCAATTACCGTAATTACTTGTGTTCCAAAAACGCGCTTGCGGAATTCTTCTTGAGCAAAAAGGGAAGTCAATGGTAACGAAGGTGACAAGAACCACGGTTGATAACCGATAATGACTAGGTCGTACTTTTCGTGTTTGAACTGAAGGGGTGAAATCGCCATTGGTTGTTCCAAAACGGTTTCGGGCATCGCTTGGTAAAACGATTTGCTCGTCCAAGGAAAGGGAAAAGGATTGGTTGGTTTAACCTCCACCCAATCGATTTCCGCTTTTTCCAGAAATGGAAGAGAAAACTGATCGAGTATACTCTTTAATTGACCGCTTTGCGTAAAATACGTGATGAGAACCTTCATGACCGTTACAAGGAAAGATTGGGTGATTGCTTGGCGTAACTCACCACGGCGTTGCGGACATCACTTGCGAGGGATTGATAACCAGAAGATACCAATTTTGCATCCTCTTTAATATTGGTGTTGTATTTCAAAACCTTTGGCGCATTCTCTTGGATCATCAAGCGTAAAAAACGGTACTCAGAATTTTTCGGACTGGAAGTTATAGACTTCTCTAACAAAGCACGACCTTCTTTAAACATGGCTAATTTTTCTTTGGCTGTCTTCAATTGTTCCGCTCGCTTCATCTTGAGCGTTCCCAAATATGCCTGTTGATCTGAAGAAGAAGAAAGGTCTTCTAGTTTTGAGATCATTTTAGTCAGACTAGTCGCGTCTTTTCCTGAAATAGCTTTAAACACCTCTGCTTTTGAGAAGGTTGATGCGGCGATTAGGAGGCAATACAACAGGTGCGTCATATGGTTTGAATTAACTTACTTTTCCTGCAAATTTAACTATTTCAAGCAAGAACATTATGATTGGATTAAGCCATACCAAACCCGATCAATTTAGTGTTTCTTTCCTTACATTTGTTCCAATGGCTTCTGTAGAAACAATTGAACGAATAAATGGTTGCGTGATCATGCCAACGTACAACAATGACCGTACGTTAGAACGCGTCTTATTGGGGATTCTGGAGCATATACCAGCATCACGTATTATTGTGGTTAATGACGGATCAACAGACCGAACAGCGGCTATTCTCGAAAACTACTCCGATTCAATTACCATTTTGGCTAATGAACCAAACGCAGGAAAAGGAATGGCTTTGCGAAAAGGCTTGCGAAATGCCATTGAAAAGGGATTTGACCATGCAATTACCATCGATTCAGATGGCCAGCATTATCCAGAAGATTTACCAAAAATGATTGCCGCGTGTGTTGCTTCACCGAACACGGTGTTGATGGGATCGCGAAACATGGAACAAGAAGGAGTGCCGCAAAAAAGTTCGTTCGGAAACAAGTTTTCCAACTTTTGGTTTAAGGTAGAAACATGGATTTCGTTGCCGGATACACAAACAGGATTTCGGGTGTATCCATTGAAGCCCTTAACCAATATGAGGTTATTTTCTCGCAAATTTGAATTAGAAATTGAGGTAATCGTTCGATTAGCGTGGAAAAACGTACCGTTTCAACCTGTTCCGATTCGGGTGAAATACGATCCTGAAGAACGCGTTTCGCATTTTAGACCCGGTCCGGATTTCTTCCGAATTAGCGTCCTCAATAGTCTACTCGTGCTGATCGCATTGTTCTATTACTACCCGAAAAAATTCTTATCGTTAAAGACGCTTGGTGTCATTCGTGATGAAGCAATTAAACCAGAAGAAAGCAATATGAGCAAAGCACTTTCTCTCGGGTTTGGGGTATTCATGGGTATTGTTCCTATCTGGGGATTTCAACTGTTAATTGGTATTCCAATTGCGATCTTCTTTCGGATGAACAAAGTCCTTTTTATTGCTGCTGCAAATATTTCGTTCCCGCCAATGATCCCGTTTATTCTGTATGCGAGTTATTGGTTGGGACAACTGATCGTAACCGGTGAAGTCAATCATTCGTTGCTTGATGAATTGACCATTGATAACATGGGAAAAAGCGTTGCACCATTTGTTATAGGCTCAATGAGTCTTGCCACCAGCGCAGGACTCACGTTTTTTGCCGTCAGTTATCTGCTCTTAAAATTGTTCAGAAAAGAACCGAAGCCGGATTAGTTAAACTCCGCCTGAATTTTAGTGAATGTAATTCCTTCAGCACCGAATTGGGCAGCTACCTTGTACGTGTTTCCCTCCGTTAAGCTATGCGTTATTTTCACCTCAATTTCATTGTTTACCTCTGGATTCAAGATGGCGAGAAACTTACAATTCCCCATGGTTTTTAAGCTTACTTTTTGATCAAGTACATCACTTAACACTTCACCAAGAATTTCCAATTGCACCACGCCTGGAGTAACGGGATTTCCGGGAAAATGTCCTTTAAAAATAGCGTGTTCAGCGTTTAAAATTAGGCAAGCCTGAACGCTTCCCTCTTCAACTAAAAGCGATTTAACCGTGTAGAATGTATCTTTTAAACTCATTTGAACTGGGTAAATTGACTGTCTGAAATTGTCGGGTTAATTTTTATATCATCAAAACGGTAAACAATGCGATCTGTTTGGCCTTCAACCATGGTCATTTCTTTCATGGTAAGGTTCGATTTATCAAAGGTGACATCAATCCGGGTAACATATCTCTTTAATCGATCTGATTTCGGTCTTAATTCCAGTTTGTACGCAGTTGCGTGTTCGAAGTATTGAATCGTAAACTCTTTCTCTGACATGAATTCTCCAGAAAAGAGCTGCGTCATCAGTTGATTAATTTTTTTCGCCATAACCTTTGCGTTTGGATTGGTCACTTTTTTCCCGTTTTCATACATTAGTAGCGACTTTCCACTAATCAATATGGCTTGTTTTTGGGGCGAAATGTGTTCCCAACGGATCTTTCCTGAATCTTTATACTTAAGCACACCTTTACCTTTTTGCGGTTGAGCGTACATGGAAGAATAGACGACTTCTGAAAAATCAGCCTCAAGTGATTTTACCTTTTGGTGGTGCTTTAAGATGGCAGATTTACATCCTTGAGGATTTGCCATTTTGCGAAATTCTTGTCCATAACAACTCCCAAAAAGCACTAAGTAAAAAAACACTATTAACCTCATGAATGCCAATTTTTAAGTTCTTCGGCTGTTGTAAATGTTATTCCTTTCTGTTGAAGTGACGAAATCAACTCAGGCAACATGGCTGCTGTTTGCGGAAGTGAATCGTGCAAAAGTACAATCATTCCGGGACGAATGGATTTCTCAATCCGTTTTCTCAAGGAAACAGGATCTTTGATTACCGTATCAAACGAACGCAAGCTCCATCCAATTGGTCGCACATTAAGTTCTTTTACAGCCCGGGAAATGTTCGGATTGGTATACCCAATCGGCGGACGGAACATGACTGGTTTTCGTTTGGTAATTGCTGATACTGCCGCTGCGCATTGATTGATTTCCTCACTGACTTTTCGTTGAGGCAGCATGGCAAATAACGGTGGGTGAGAAAACGTATGGTTGCCAATCAAATGTCCTTCATTGACCATTCGCTGAATCAGTTCAGGATGTGCAGTTGCGTTTTGGCCGATTACAAAGAAAACAGCAGCAATATTGTGTTCCTTTAATGTGTCTAAAATTTGCGGTGTTAGTTGGTCATTCGGTCCGTCATCAAACGTCAACAATACGCGATCCGAAGAAAAACGGTGCGTTGCCTTCATAAAGTAATTGAATGGGAAATGAAACACCCCAGCGCTTAGGACAAGAAAAAAAACAATTGATCCTGTTATGGCAATTGTCCATTTTACCTGTTCATCTAACACAAACAGCGCACTAACAAACCATACGACGGTCAGGAAAAGAATATTAATGCGGTGCTTCATCTTTTTGTAACAATATCGCACCCAATTGATTGCCGCAAACACGATTGATGATTAATGCTGTTTTAGCATCGGTATGCTTTAACTTATCGTAAGCCATGTGCACCGCAAAAGCCGAAGCGGAATAATAAAGTCCGGTGTAATCGATATAACAAACCGCGTGATCAACATACTTAGCGTCTTCTGGTTGACTAACGAAAACCGCGTCAATATCGGCTATTTTCTTTTCGTTTCTAAGTAGAAAATCGGAAATATCGTTTCGCCAATCGGACGTTTCAGCTCGTACCAAACAATCGACTATTCCGATACTACTGGCCTTCTTTTCATTACTTAGAATGCAACAGGTCGTTCCTGAGGTCAATTCTCTGTTATCCTGAATAATGTCAGGTTGCAATTGCTTCAAAAAGCCAATCGCTTCATCAGCCGCACCGACCAAAACTGCTTTTTTTCCATCATCTGCACACAATATAGCATCCATGAGTGCCACCTCAAACGACAACCCATTTTGGGTATGTGTCATGTTGTACGAATGGTTCTTTAAATCCAAGGAAATCTGTCCTCCGATGGTGTTGTGTGTCGACTGAATAAACGCCGTTGGTGACAAGGTATCGCTTTGTGCGGAATGAAACGTAACCAGGAATTTCTCGGTATCTGTTAGGCAACCTAAGGCAGTCCCAATCGAAATGGCATCGATCGGATCTTCACTGTTTTCTTGACAACTTTTTGCTGCCGCAATGGCCATTCGAAGAATGGGACTTAATCGCCGCAATGCTGCTGGTGGAATGAAAAGTTTATAATCCGGCGTAATTAACGCAGATTCCGGTGTCAACGGTGTCAACGTATCCCACACATTTGCTTGCTTGAACGAATCCTGGTGCGTAATCGATGCTATGGTGTGAATGTAATACATCAGACAGCGCTTATGATGATGGTTGAATTATTTCCGCCGAAACCAAAGGAGTTCGAAAGCACATGGTTGACTTTCACGTTGCTGATCACCTCTGTTACCGGTTGTAATCCAGTTTCAGCAATCACTTGCGTATGATTTAAATTCGGGAACAACATACCGTGTTGAATGGATAACAACGAAATTACGGCCTCAATTCCTCCTGATGCGGCTAATGTGTGACCTGTAAATGCTTTCGTTGAACTAAACGGCGGGACTTTTACATTGAAAATATGCAAAAACGCTTTCGATTCAGATAAGTCATTATTTGGCGTGGCTGTTCCATGGGCATTCACATAATCGATTGATTCTGGTGAAAGTTGCGCGACATCCAACGCTTGTTGCATCGATAAAATAGCACCCTCACCATCAGGAGATGACGCCGTTTGGTGGTACGCATCCGATGCATTGCTCCATCCGCTCAACCGACCGATGGGTTGTTTTCCCGTTTTTTCGATTGATGCTGCCGATTCCAACACGATAAATCCGGCACCTTCCCCAAGATTCAGTCCTTTTCGGGTTTCGTCAAATGGTCGGCACCATTCTTCATCAAATATCATGAGTGACCGGAATCCTGAGATGGTGAATGACGTTAAACTATCCGTTCCACCCACGATCACCCTGTCTAACCATCCTTTTTGAATCATCCGTGCGCCCATCATAATCGCATTGGCAGCTGAAGAACACGCCGTTGAAATGGTATTGACGAAATCTGTTACGCCAAGTTCTTGTGCAATCTGAGCGGAGCTTGTACCGCTGGAATGGTGACCGTAAGCCTGAAGATTGTGTGTGGTATTGTTGAGGTAATTGGCATATTCCCGTTCACTGACGTCCATTCCACCCACTGATGTGCCTGAAATCAACCCTGTTCGAATGTCTGAGCGGAGTTCATGGCCCACAAATGCTTCTTTCGCGGCAATCATCCCGAGCAATGCCGTTCGTGACCCTTCGGTTTTCAGTTGAAAGTGTTCGTGTAGTTCTTCATCCGAAAATGCAATTTCACCCACTTTATACCGCGTTGTAAATGCTTTTTCTCCTTGTCGAATACCGGTTTTCTTGGCTTTGAGCGAAGTAAACAACTCATCCACATTGTTTCCAATAGAAGAAATTACACCATATCCGGTAATGTAAATGGACATGTGTTAAGCCTTCGTTTTTTCAATGTAACTAGCCAAGGATTCAACGGAATGAAAAATTTCTCGCGCTGCATTCGGGTCCGGAACTTTAATCCCGTAATGGGTATCAAGCAGTACAATGAATTCAAGGGCATCAATAGAATCGAGTCCTAAGCCTTCATCTCCAAATAAAGGTCCATCATTGGCAATATCAGACGGGGTTAAGTCCTCCAAGTTCAGTTGCTCAATGATTTGAGCTTTCAATTCCTCTCGTAAATTACTCATGCGTATAGGATTTATAGATCTCAAGTAGTTCAGCAGGTTTAAGTAATCCTTCTGAATGATCGATTAAAAATAAAAAACATTCTTCATTTCCTTGCCATTTTGCGTCAACCCAAGCACAAAGGCATTGCGTATTTCCTTTCGAAAATGCCAATTCAACTTGTTCAATAAATTGTTCCGATTGAAACACAGGCTGTATAAAAAACGCGTTTTCACAGAACCATTTATGCCGAATGCACAACTCCCCAGTTACGATGTTGGGCAAGGTATAAACGAACAAAGACGGACTTGGACTGCCTTGATTGGCATACGAATCAATAAACCGCATATCCGTTTGTTGACTTGCTGACTGATTGGCGAAAATCAACTGCATTCCTTCCCCTTCAGCCGGAAATGAAACAACTTCGTTCATCAATTCAGTCGCTAAAAAGGCAAGTTTAGACAAGTTATCCATTTTGTGAAACTTCGGGTAATCGATGTTCAATTCGGAATACGCCTTTTTGAGGAAATTTTCTTCTCCCATTAAATCGATCTGCCGCGTTCCGTTGACATGTAAACCGGAAGCATTGATAAAGCTATGTGCTAAGAGTTTCATACGTCAAGTTTTTCCATTAAAAACGCCGCATTTCCCCCTCCAAATCCGGAGGCTGTTTTTAAGACACACGTCACTTCTTGTTGCTGATTTTGGGTCAACACGTTAATGGTTTCTGCTGTTCCAGGTTCCAACGCTCCTTCATTCTTAAACAACAAGTTGTATTCCATAGAAAGTAAACTGGTGTACGTTTCAATAACACCTGCAGCTCCTAGCGTATGTCCGAAATAGCCTTTAAAACTATTCACCGGTATGTGTTGCATTTGTAAGCGGTTGAATGCGACACTTTCCATGTCGTCATTGTACAACGTTCCCGTTCCGTGTGCTGAAATAAAATCAATCTCAGCTGGTTGTCGATCTGCACGAAGCAGCGTTTGTTTTACAGCGCGATACAATCCTTCACCGGTTCGCGATGGACCAGAAATGTGGTTGGCATCGTTTGATGATGAACCAGCGAGGTACCTGACGCAAAATTTATTGTGTTGTTTTCTTGAAAGCCAAACTGATCCAAATCCTTCACCCAAGGAAATTCCTTTTCGGTGTTTATCAAAGGGTCGACAAGGCTCATCACTCATGGCAAATAAACTTTGAAAGCCGTAGACGACAAAATCGAATACGGCATCGACTCCAATGACAATAACATCGTCACATTTTTCAGTGCGTATGAGATCAGCTGCCGTATTAATAGCCAGCACACCTGAAACGCACGCATTGGAGATGACTATCGGTTCGTGTGCAACCGCTAAAAGTTCAATTGTCAGTCTGCGCATTGAGTCAAACGCATCTGTTTCTACGGCGGATAAATTTGCTTTGGTAGAACTCAGAATAATTCGTGTTGAGGGCGAAGAAAGTATCTCCTTTCCAACCGATTGAATTAACGCAACACATCCTTTTTGAAAAAGTTGATCAAATCGATTTTCACCGAAATCCTCGATTTTGGCTAAGTACCAATCTTCCCCATTAAAACCTGACTTTTCTACTTTTCGAATGCCCGATTGGTTAGTTTGCAACGCGTGAATATGCGTTTCCTTTGTATCACCTAAAGGAGAGATCAGTGCGCCATATGTCACGTAAACAGGAATCACTTTTCTGTCCAGGGTTGTTCATTTTCCCATACTTCGTAAAAAGCAGGCTTGATTAACTCGAGTGTGCGATCGCTAACTTGCATGAAGACTTGCATGGTCATTCCCTCGGTCGTTAATTGATTGGTCGTTAAGTTAATGACTTCGTACCGAAAGATGATTTTGGCGGAGTCGTGTCGTTCTAACCAAGCATGTACACGCACCTGATCACCGTATAAAATGGAGGCTTTGTACGTCAGTTCAGTCTTTACAATTGGTGTGAAGTATCCTTTTCGGTAAATTTCCAAATGAGATAATCCGTGCACTTCGGTCAATTTATCGCGGGCATCCTCAAAGAATTTCAGGTAATTCCCGTGCCACACTACGCCCATGGCATCCGTTTCACTGAACCGAACAGTAATATCTTGTGAGCTGTGGAGTACCATCATGCTTGAACGATTTTCATTTGGCAGTAGACGATTGGTTCACCATTTACAGTGGCTGTACCTTCTACTAAGTGAATATTCTCGAAACTATTGAGTATGGTCACGTTGGTTTCCACGGTATCGCTCAAGTTCGCCGTACCACTAACCGTTAATTTACTTATCGCGCCGATAAATCCAAGTTTCGCT
>JBILNH010000097.1:0-9373 GCA_044375095.1 Crocinitomicaceae bacterium | reverse complement strand
CGCACCTCCCTGCAAAAATGCTACTGAGTACCCTTCTGGAACGTTTAGCGCTTTTTTAACCAAATCAATGGCTTCGTCCATTACAGCAACAAAATCTTTGTGCCGATGGGAAACTTCAAGAATCGATAATCCATTAAAATCGATTACAGCTTCTGCGGCTTGTTTGAATACTTCCTGCGGTAAAATACATGGTCCTGCGCCAAAATTATGTTTCATAACACGAGATATTGAAAAGTTAGTGGTAACAAAATTGATAAATTTTCTTGGTAGAATGCTTTTTTGATCATGCCAGTTATGCACATTTTTCGATGAACAAAGTTGAAAATAGTAAGGCATAAAAAAAGCCTCAATTGAGGCTTAAATTATTCTTCTGTTTTCTTTGTTGTTTTCTTAGCGGCTGCCGGTTTCTTAGCGGCTGTTTTTTTCTCAGTAGTCGCTTTTGGTGCAGCAGTTTTCTTGGCAGCAGGCTTTTTCTCTTTTGCCTCTTCTTTAGCAACTTTTTTTGTTGATGCAGGGGCAGGTGCTACTGGTGATTTGCGTTTGCGCGTATTTCCGTAAGAGCCCATTGCTCTTTTACCTTTTGCCGTTTTTTTATCTCCTTTTCCCATAGGTCATAATTCTAAATTTCAGTACAATAGTAATAAAAAAATCTGTTTCAGATGTGTACTGTTTATTATTAAATAGGTATATCTGCAACTTGATTTGAAACTTCTGACCTATTTACGTTTCATCGCATATTCACTTCGCAACCGTTCTTCGATAGCAAATCCACCATTTAATATCTTACAACACCAGTGAATTTTTAGTTTTTCCTCTTCTTCATCAGATAGTTTCCACTTCATCTGTGACAATTCAAGGCGTTGCCTAATGGCTTGTAACGTCAATGCCACTGAAACCGATACGTTAAAGCTTTCTGTAAATCCAACCATCGGAATGCGCACAAATTGATCGGCCATTTCTTTGACTTCGTCAGAAATCCCTCTCCGCTCTGTTCCAAAAATAAATGCCAGTGGTTGATCGATTGGTAGATCGTGAACCGTGAAATCGTTTTCGTGTGGCGATGTTGCCACCAAGGTGTATCCTTTGTCCTTTAGTGCTGTTAAACACGCTTTTGTTGGTGAATCACCCGATGAATAATTGTGCATGTCCACCCAGCGACCTGCACCTAACGCTATATCGCGCTGTACTTTATATTGGTTATTCTTTTCGATGATATGTAAATCTTGCACTCCAAAACAATCACAGGTTCGAACGACAGCTGATGCATTGTGCTCTTGATAGACATTTTCTAACACAACTGTGATGTGTTTTGTGCGCTCTGGAGCAATTCGGTCAAACATATCCTGTTTATTAGGTGTGATGATTTCGTATAATGCCTGACGCACGTGTTGATCGATGGTTGTTTCGTTTGCCATTAGAAAGGGATTGGTGCGGTAACCGTTAATTTTGTTTGGTTCAGCGGATGTGTAAAAGTTAGTTGATGCGCGTGGAGGTACAGTCGATCGGCTTTTTTTCCGTAGAGATCATCTCCTTTAATTGGACAGTTCAAGCCCAATTTGTGTGCTGAGTGAACCCTTAATTGATGTGTTCTACCAGTAATTGGCTCGAATTCGACTCTAGTTAATCCATTTGCTACATCTAGTTTAATCCACTTAGTGGTTGCGTCTTTTCCATAGGTAAAGCAAGCCAATTGCCTTGGTCGATCGTCCAGATTAACGCGCATTGGGAAGTGTATACAGCCAGCACTATGCTCTAGCACGCCCTCAAGCAACGCAATATACGTTTTGCGTACGTGGTGTTTGATAAACTGGCGCTGTAATTTACGGTACGCATCCATCGTTTTTGCGGCAATTAACACGCCTGAGGTAGACATGTCTAGCCGGTGGACTAAAAACGGTCCTTCGCTATCCGGAAACATAGTTTTTAAGCGTTCCTGAACAGAATCTTTGATGTACTTTCCCGGTACAGAAAGCAACTCATTTGGTTTATTGATTGCAATTACCTGATCGTCTTCGTATAACAGTATGAGTTCTTTACTAGAATCAGGCAGTTCAAGCATTGGATTCGGTTCTATTGGTAAACCTTCCAGCATGTGAGCTAAGATCGGTTCACATTTGCCTCGACAAGCTGGATAAAACTGACGGTGGACTCTGATTTCAGATGCCGGTGATTTGCCCCACCAAAATTCAGCAAGTGCGAGTGGTTGGTATCCTTTTTCAAACGCGTATTGAAAAAGTTTGGGTGCGGAACATTCTCCTGCACCAGCGGGCGGAGTCGTCAGTTCTTTTTCCGAAAAAATTGAGAGCAAACTGCGCGATTGAGAATTCTTGTTTAAAAATGTATACTGCTCAAATAAATGCTGCTGAAGTGTTGCCGAACGGTACTTTCGTTCTTCCTTCAAGAAGGTAAGTTTCGTTTGATACGTTTCCCATTCGGTTGCCAATTGTTCTCGTTCGCATGAAAACTGCTTGTTCAGGTGCTTGAGTGCAAGTTGTTCCTGTTTACTTTGGTTGGCTAATTGCTCCAAGAGTGTATTGAATTCCTCTTTCGTTAAGGTTTCGAATGATTTTCGTCTGGCGTCCCGTTCTTTTTTATTCCGCTTAATCTGTTGTTTCGTCTCAGCGATCGTTTGCTGATGCTTTTCGTTAAGTAAGGTGATTTTTTCTTGCAGAGCGATGAGGCTTGGGTCTTCTAGAAGCGATTCCAACTCTAGGGTAATTTTATGGATTTCTTGTTCTTCTTTTCGGAAGTGACTATTGGTTCTTAACATGTCGAATACCGGAGGAACGAATCCAAGGTGATCGTTTTTATCTGCCAGTTTTCCTGAAAATCCGGCTAAAAAACCTACTTCTTGTTGCTGATTCTGAACGACTAGTACGCCGAACATCTTACCAATGGCATTTTCTTCGTTGATCAATCCAAAATTATGTTGCCATTCTATCGACTTTTCCTGAATGATTTCTTGCAATTGATGCGCTGCCTGAATAGCCAATGGGTGAGGGGTGTAGTAGAAAGGGTAACCTAAGGTGTCGGGTAACACGGTGTCTTCCTTCAGTTGCGTGAAGCGAATAAAGCAATCGTCTGTTAGTGTTGAATTCATCGGACAGGCGACAAAGGTAGTTGCTTTAGATCTTTTAGGATAAAAAAAAGAGGACCAGTTGATCCTCTTTTCTTTTCACTGTGGAGTGAATTAGTTTACTTTTCCAGAAAGTTCAGCTCCTGCTTTGAAACGTACTACGTTTTTAGCAGCAATTTTAATTTCTTTTCCAGTTTGTGGGTTACGTCCTGTACGCGCTGCACGGTTAGAAAGAGAGAAAGAACCAAATCCTACTAATGAGATACGGTCTCCGCCTTTCAATGCGTTAGCTGTTGCGCTTACAAATCCGTCTAATGCTTTTTTAGCATCTGCTTTTGACAATCCAGACTCTGCTGCGATAGCATCAATTAATTCTGCTTTGTTCATAGTTTTGTTTTTTAGTTGTTTGTAATTAATTAATACTGGCAAATATATCTGAATATCCTTGTCAGTCAAGTGTTTTGGGCTAAAAATGGCCTTTTTTGTTGAAAAAACTGAAATTTTGTTGATAAAGCGGCCTGAAAGCCTTGCCATTTCTAGGGATTTCGACAAAAACAGGAAAAATGTCGTCAAATTTTAACACCTGCATTTTCTAGGGAGTTACCCGCAAGAAAGTCTTTTGTAGTCATTTTTCGTTTTCCTTCTGGTTGCAATTCAAGCACTTCAACGTAGCCATCACAGCATGGGAAAAACAGTCGTCTTCCTTCTTCTACAATTTCAGTAGTAGCTCCTTTGGCTCGATCGCTACTTTTTGCCAAGTAGATTTTTAGTTGTTTTTCCTCACCCTGGGAATTGACTACTGTACACCAGGCCGTCGGAAAAGGTGAAAGTCCACGGATGTGATTCACCACATGTTCAACCGTCCAGTTCCAATTGATTTTACTGTCTTCTTTAAACAATTTTGGTGCATCCTTTTCTTCGCCAGTCAATCGATCGGTTTGACTAACCGGGGCAACGTGGCCTGTTTCAATGTCCTTTGCCGTCTTTACAACCAATGCTGAACCAACCGTCATGAGCTTGTCGTGTAATGTTCCTGCGGTATCGTCAAGTGTAATAGGAACCTTTGTTTGAGCAATAATATTTCCGGTATCGATTTCTTTCTCAATGAAAAAGGTCGTTACACCGGTTTCTTGTTCTCCATTCATGATCGCCCAGTTGATTGGTGCTGCACCGCGGTAATTTGGAAGTAGCGAAGCGTGAAGGTTAATCGTCCCTTTCGGTGGCATCGACCAAACGACTTCTGGTAACATGCGAAAAGCAACCACCACAAACAAATCGGCCTGAAGTGCTTTTAGGTCTTCAATGAACTGCTCATCTTTCAATCGTTCCGGTTGCAAAACAGGAAGATCATGTGCTAATGCGAACTGCTTGACGGCGCTTTGTTGAAGTTGTTGACCTCGACCAGCAGGCTTGTCTGTTGCTGTAACTACTCCAACAATAGTAAGTCCGTCATTGACCATTTTATCCAATACGCCAACAGCAAATGTCGGTGTACCCATGAAAACAATGCGTAAAGTTGAAGACATCATCAAATCACTTTTTTCTTCCAATCGACATTTCTTAAATACAGATAGGAGGTGAGTCCCATTATTCCGAAATAGACATACTCAACCGACCAAATCCAGAAAATATCTACTTGCCAAACCTTTATTAATATATAGGCAGAGATGAGGTAACAAATAATACATGTCAATTCGATTAGAAAACTGATCATGGTGTTTCCACTTCCGTTCACCGTTTGAAAATACACGCTGACAAAACCATAAAGTAAGATAGAAACTGCAACAAATCGCATGATCTCTGCACTTTTATCCAAGTAAATATCGTTTGGATTGATCATACTAATTAGCTGTTCGGGATAAATAATGGCGCCATGAAAAAACAACAGCAGGAAAACGATCGTCAACAACTGAATGCGTTTCTGAATGATAGGTATTAAGCGGTATTCTTTTTGACCCAGGTATTGCGAAATGTAGGTTTTTGTGGTGCCTGCGAATCCCCAGATTGGAACAAAGGCAAGGAAGTAAATCGATCTGATATTTTGGGAAACCGTTAATTCAAAGGTGCCAATTTGCTCTATCCATGTGAAGAAAACAGTCCAAACAGCCAATGCAATAAACAATTGAAACATCAACGGACTGCCCACTTTTACCAATTCCATAATGTCAGCTTTTCGAATTTCCCACGTCGATAATAAATCGAATTCTTTTCGCTCCTTCGAAAAAAGTAAAAACAATAAAAGAGTTAGCATCCCAGCACCATCGGCAATTGTTGATGCCCAAGCGGCTCCTTTCAATCCCATTTCTGAGAAGCCCAATTCGCCGAATATCATTCCATAGTCTAGTACAATATTCGTTGAGGCTGTAACTAATGCAGCAATAAGCACCACCCATGTTTTTCCTTTTGCCAAGAATACTGCTTGAATGGAAAGTGTAATCATCGCAAAAAATAACGCGAAACTTCTAATTCGAATGTAATCGCCTTGAAGTCCGGCTAACGCCTTATTCTTGGAATAGGTAAGTAACCAATCTGGCATTATGTATTGTGTCAACACAAACAACACTCCCGCTAAAAATAAGTGTGTAATTAAAGAGGAAGAAAATAACTTGCTGACTTCTTTTGGTCGATTCTGGCCAATTCTTCTCGCCATGATGATTTGTGCGCCGTCACCCATTCCAACCAATGCCATATATAAGGTAACGTATATCAGTCCGCCATTTCCAACCGCATCAAATGCCAATGTGCTGTAGCGACTGATCATAGACGCATCTGTCAGTAAAACAATTGACTGAATAAAACTGGAAACCATCAATGGAATGGCAACGCTCAAAATGGTCTTATAGCGAATATTCAGTACCATTAGTCGACAGCGATTACTAGTCCTTTCAGGTATTCTCCTTCCGGGTGAAAGGCATTGATAGGGTGATCAGCGGGTTGATGCAACTGTTCAAGAATCCGAACGTTTCTTCCGGCCTCAATTGCCGCAGCAATTATAGTATTTGTAAATATGTTTTTGTCAATCACTTGGGAGCAGGAAAACGTGAAGATCAATCCGCCCGGTTTTATTTGGCGAATGGCATGTGCATTCAGACGTTTGTATCCTTGAATGGCTTTGTGTCGTTTGTCCCGATGCTTAGCAAATGCGGGTGGATCGAGTACAATAATGTCGTAATCCTCCTCAAGTGCTTTCATGTATTCCATCGCGTCAGCAACAATAGATGCGTGTTGTTCATTCCAATTATTCAGTGCGATATTCGCATTGGTAAGTTCGATGGCTTTTTTCGAGCTATCCAATGAATGAACCAATGAAGCACCGTTTTTTAAGGCTAACAAACTGAATCCTCCAGAATAACAAAAGGTATTCAGTACTTTTTTTCCTTTGGCGTATTTTCCTAAAAGTTCCCGGTTTTCGCGCTGGTCGATAAAAAAGCCTGTTTTCTGTCCATTGATCCAGTCTATGGCAAAAGTGACACCATTTTCTAGCGCTTGGTGTGGGACTTGACATGTTCCGAAAAGGTATTCATCCTGACTTTCAATTCGATCTGGAAGTGTGTCAGACGATTTTGAATAAATGGCAATTAACTCATTGCCCAGTGCTGCTTGAAGTGCCTCCGAAATAAAGGAAAGCGATCGGTACATGCCAATACTGTGGCATTGAATAACAGCAACACCGTTGTAATAATCAACAATTAGTCCGGGCAAAGAATCTCCTTCACCGTGAATTAATCGGCAAATGGAATTGTCCTCTCTAAAAAGGTTCATTTTCTTTCGCCATTCAACAGCAGAAAGGATCTTTTCCTTAAAAAAGTCAGCGTTTATCTCACGCTCTTCAAAACTTAATACACGAACGGCAATAGTGGCGTGTTGAAAATGACCAATCGCTAGAAAACGATCTTGGTGATCTACTACCGTGACCGTTTCTCCATCTTCAATACTTGATGTGTCACTGTAAATCGCTCCCGAAAATACCCACGGATGTTTTCTAAGAAGTGAGTCTGTTTTTTTTTTATGGAGTGAAATTCGATGCACGTATGAGAGTTGGTTGCGGCAAAAGTAACAAAAGGATGTGGATTGAATTAAAATGAAAACGTTAATTAGACAAAGAATGCAGTTAATTTTAGACCAAAATAGATATTATGCAGTGTGAAGTGCATGTTTATGTGTTGAATGAGCATTTCTCTCAAGAATATGCAGATCAACATAATGGTGGGAAAGATTCCGAAATGAACCGAAAATTCGATTGGGAGGATGAGTTAATGATTACTTCGAACGTTGTTAAGGTTGAGACTCATCGAAAGGCTATTTATGTTATTCGTGGGGCTTATGTTTCGGGCGATGCATTTGAAATTCCGGTAGAAGACATGTTGATTTTTGATGTGGTGAACGATGATGGATCTGTTACGCAACTTGCGGCATCTGAATCATTGGTTGATCGTTTTGAAAATACAATGTACGAGCAACGTTGGAAAATTGAATTATTCCTTAAGGACTATGAACCAATGGCCAATCCAATCCCGGGAATTTATATCGCATCTAAATCATTTCCTTCTGAATTAATTACGGAATGATCGTTGTCGAAAATGTATCGCTGAATTATGAGAGAACAATACTTGATCGAATTTCATTTGAAGTTAAATCAGGAGAGACATTAGGTATTGTTGGGAAAAGCGGTGCTGGTAAATCATCGTTATTAAAAATCATAGCAGGATTGCTTGATGTAACGTCCGGACAGGTAAGTTACAATGACGAACGTGTTAAAGGGCCATCGGAACGTTTAGTTCCCGGTCATCCTGAAATTCAATTGGTGAATCAGGATTTCAAGTTAGATACGTTTCATACAGTTGAAGAAAATATCCGAGAATGTATTTTGTATTTGCCAACTAACGTCCGTGAACGATTCGTTGATGAGTTGATAGGGTTACTCGAATTAAATGACGTGAGAACTCAAAAAGCGCATACCTTGTCAGGAGGAGAACAGCAGCGTTTGTCCATAGTTCGCGCATTAGCAAGAGAGCCGAAAGTGTTGTTGTTGGATGAACCTTTTTCCCATTTGGATGGAAGGCTTCGCTTGAAGTTAATCACGTATTTGATTGAATTGAAGCAGGTGAGGGGAACAACCATTATTCTGGTTTCCCATGACGGCTCGGATGTGCTGAGTTTATCTAATCGCATCGTATTAATGAAAAATGGCATGATTCAGCGAGGAGGTGTTCCCCGCAAAATGTATTATGGTTACAGGACATTAGAGGAAGCCCGGTTGTTTGGACACGTCAATAGTGTGATGTTAAATGGTAAGCGTACATACTTCAGGCCGGATGAATTTGAAGCCATAAATGATGAAAAAAACAGCGATTCGATTCGAGTAGAGTTTCTGCACGAACAATTTCACGGTCCAATTCTTCATACTGTTTTCCGCACGATGAAAAATGAGTTAATTACCTTATACAGCCTGAAGTCATTGAAACATGTTGAATTTATCCAAATCAAAAAAAACGCCTAACATTCCGCTGAAGGATTGGCCGCAATTAATTAAAAAGACCTTTCGATCCTTTTTTGAAGCGGATTCATTGTTTCATGGCGCAGCATTGGCATATTATACAGTCTTTGCAATGGTTCCACTTTTGTATTTATCCATTTCGATTGCTGGTAGGATTGTAGGTCAAGATGCCGTTTTAAAAGTGGTTAAATATGTCTTGCAATCAAAAGTTGGGTTGAATGATGTCGATGGAATTCTTGTTTTTGTCAAGTCGCTTAATTTGACAAAGGGCAATTGGGGAATGGAATTAATCAGTATTCTTTTTTTACTCGTAACAAGTACGGCCGTGTTTTCCTGTTTGCGATCAAGTATCAATTGGTTTTATGGTATTGATATTCAGACACTTTCAAAGCGAAAGAAAATCGTTAAAAACATTGTTTTTCGGTTGATTTCAATACTCATAATAGGAGGGATAACCATAGGTGTGATTGCGCTGTATTTTATTCAAAGCTTTCTTATTTCCTTATTGGATCAGTATGTTGGTCATCAATCATTTTGGGATGTCTTCCTTTCAAGTGGCTTGCAACATGTGATAAGTATCCTAGGTAATGCGGGAGTCGTTGTGATCATTTTCAAATTCGTACACGATGGAATGATCAACTGGAAATTGGCTTTCTGGGGCGCACTCTTTACTGGAATACTTTTATATCTGGGTCAATTGCTCATCAATTTTTACCTGTTGAATTTCTTTTTTGGTTCAAAAGGAGGAGGAATCGCTGGTTCACTTTTTATCTTACTTGCTTGGGTTTACTATAGTTCTC
>JBILNH010000240.1:0-2802 GCA_044375095.1 Crocinitomicaceae bacterium | reverse complement strand
TTAGATTGGGAGGGGCATACTCTTTTGTAGCTTTTTCGATCGGGTTAACTATCAATTGCTCACCTCTAACACCTATTGTAACTCGCGATTTACCTGAAATCAATAATTCAACAGCAAAACTTCCCATTCGTGTTGCCAAAATACGGTCTTTGGCAGATGGACTTCCTCCACGTTGAATGTGACCTAACACGGAATGTCTCAAATCATACTCGGGTAAATGCGGCTTTACTTTATTTAGAATATCTAATGAGTGACCAGCATCGTCTCCTTCTGCCACAATAATTATTGTACTCCTACGTCCTTTATTGTGGTGTTTTATATCATCAATCAACTTATTGATATCTGTAATTTCTTCTGGTATCAGAGCCAACTCCGCACCGGTAGCTAATGCAGCATGTATGGCCAAGAAACCAGCATCTCTTCCCATAACTTCCACAAAAAAAACACGGTGATGGCTGGTAGCTGTATCTCTAATTCGGTCAACAGCTTCTGCAACTGTATTCAGGGCTGTATCGAATCCGATTGTGAAATCAGTACCATATATATCGTTGTCAATCGTTCCTGGCAACCCGATAATTGGCAAATTCATTTCACGACCAAGTTGATTTGCTCCGGCATAAGTGCCATCACCGCCAATAACAATAAGTCCGTTAATTCCTTCTTCCACCAAATGATCCGAAGCGATTTTCCGCCCTTCAAGTGTGCGAAATGATTCACACCTAGCGCTACCTAATATTGTGCCACCTAGCTGTATAATATTATCTACATCAGTATAATACAACTGACGCATGCGACCATCAACCATACCTTGGTATCCATCCATAATGCCAACAGGTGTAATCCCTAAATGAATACATGTCTTGACAATGGCACGCACAGCAGCATTCATTCCTGGTGCATCGCCACCTGATGTTAACAAAGCAATTTTTTTCATCTGTACTGAAGTTACGATTTTTTAAAAAAATGAGTTGAATTTTATGGAAAATACTTTTCAATTGTATCTTAGAGAACAGATGCTTTTCAAACGAAGAACATATCGCAATCTTTCGGATACAGATCTAATCGATGCATACCGCCAAAAAGCTAACACTAAGTTAGTGGAAGAAATCTATTATAGATATAGTCATCTCGTACTTGGATCATGCATGAAGTATTTGAAAAATGAACAAGATGCCGAAGACTGTTCAATGCATATTTTTGAAAAATTACCAACTCTCATTTTACGACAACCGATTAATCACTTTTCATCTTGGCTTTACAGAGTGGTTGTTAACGAATGCTTGCAATCAATACGGAAAACAAAAAGAATTAATGAAACACAGCATTTAGACCATCTTATTGCAGAAGATACCGATGAAGATCATACCGCTGATATGGCCATTGGATTAATAAGTCAATTTGTGACTGAATTGAAATATGAACAGCAACGGTGCGTCACTGAATTTTACTTGAATAAAAAATCCTATCAACAAATCGCAGAGGAGAACGACTGGACTGTAAAACACGTTAAAAGTGCTATTCAAAATGCAAAACGAAACCTCCGATTGAAATACGAAGAACATGAAGCCAAAAATCAATCATAATATACCTGACCGCGAGGAATTTCTTCGAATGAGTCAAACAGGTAAAGATGACCTCAATTGGAAGGATAATCCTTTTGTTTCAGATGCTTCTGAAGGTATTAGCCTTCTTTCAGATCCAATTCGTTCTTTAAAAGAACTAGACAAGCGGTTTCTTTCATACAATTGGTGGTTGCTACTTTCAGGATTATCTATTTTTGTCCTCGTGGGAATTCTAATATTCTTTTGGGAGCCTTCAACATATCCAATAAAAAAAGAGAATCAAGTCAGTCAAAGTGTCCAAGAAATTCGTAAAAATAAAATTGAGCCAAGCCCTAAAATCACACCTCCGTTACCGAAAGTAGGTATAACGATAAGACAAGATGAAAGCCCAATAAATGAAGTAAAAAAAGAAATAATAGAAAACCACTTGCTTTTTCCGGAGATTGCAAAAGAGCGTATTCATTTATCAACCCAACCAATTAACGAAGAAAATAAAAATGTTTTGCCAATAAAATTGACTAAAACAGGCAAAGAAATATACTTACACAACTTAAAGACAGTGGATTATCGAGCCTACAGATCGGGAACTAAAGCTTCAGCTTCTCAGAACTTACTTACTGGAACACCCGCTTCCGAAAACACGCTTCTTGATGATGGACTTTCAACTGATTCAGTAACCTATATTTCAATTATTTCAACAAGCATGAAAGATGTTCAAAAAGGCAAATACAGTAAGGCACTTATGCAATTCGAACAGATTTTAACGACCTATTCAACAGATATTAATGCCCTTTTTTATGGTGGATTATGTTTGTTCCATCTTGGAGATTATGAAAAAGCTTTGGTCTTTTTGCGTCAAACAGAAAAAGGAGGATTCGACAATTTCGAAGAGGAATCAGAGTGGTACCAGTTAAAATGCTACAAGAAACTGGGCGATTATGAAAACACTGTTCGACTAATTAATCAAATTAAAGAAAGAAAAGGGTTTTATTCGAATCAACTTAATTAGTGTTTTCATTCCCTTGAGGTCATTCACTTCTCTTTTTAATTGATTGAGCTCTTCCTTTAAATAACTTATATCATTATGAAGTTTAACGACGGCTATGGATAATTCAATTCCATACCTAATTGGATGGCTTATCACAAACCTACTTAAAAGACATTATCCTATGTTACTCGAAAAAAATGTAATCACGTACCTTTCAAAAGCCTTTACTCTAACTAATTCGAGTAAAACGTT
>JBILNH010000067.1:0-10965 GCA_044375095.1 Crocinitomicaceae bacterium | reverse complement strand
GATAACAAAACTACGAACGTTAATGCACTTGCACCGATTGATGTACGCTTAGGTTACGAGATGGAAAGCTTACCACACATCGAAAAGGCATATGAGTTGGTTATTGCTTCAGGTGCAGCGCGATTTTCAGATGGAACATCAGCCGGGTTGAGCATGGTTGGCAGTGAACTACCTGATTTTGCTGGACTACCAAAGGACGCATTAATTGAAGGCAACCTCAATGACCTCATCCCAGAAGGCGCATTTTCAGTAGATTTTTTTGATGGAAAAGCACTGGGAAATCCTTCAAAAGGTGATTATTTCGAAATCAATGGGAAACAAGTATACATTGCTGCAAAAACAAAAGGAGCTCGTGGATTCGGTGGTGGACTTTTTTCATTTACAACGAAAGAACGTGCGCGGTTCATTGGCAACGTACCGGTAACAAAAACTTCTGCATTTCTGATTAAAGTTGACCAACCACAAAAGATGCGTTCGGTAGTTAATTCCATTAATGCAACTATTCCAGGAGTAAAAGCGTGGATGCCAAAAGACTTTAAAAACGAGACCATTTTAACTGTACTAAAATCGAGTGGAATTGCCTTTTCTTTTGGAACGCTCATCATTTTTGCATTGATTTCAGGCTTCGTCATCATAGGACTAACACTCTATTCTGCAGCCATCGATCGGATCAAAGATTATGGCACCTTGAAAGCCATCGGAGCGACTAATCGATTCATTAGGCGGTTAATCCTCATGCAAGCCATCATTTATGCAATAATCGGTTTTATTCTTGGCTATGCCTTAATCGAAGGATTTAGAAATGGAATTGCCAATGCAGGAACTTTGTTTACTTTCCCACCAGCTGCGAAAGTCGCTTTCTTCGTCATTACAGCATTGATTTCTATTTCAGGAACGTTGTTCGCAATTAGACGAATTGCTAAACTAGAGCCAGCATCGGTATTCAGAAGCACGTAAAGACTTAATTTGTGAGCTGCTCATTCATTGGCTTCTGAGTGAGAAATGAAAACCATACATGAGGCAAACTCAACGCTGCAGCAAAAATGAAGAACTAATAAACTAGGAAAAGACCAATTCCACCAAGAGTGAATGGTAACGCTTTTATCCACAAATGGGGTGACGTTAAACGAAGCTGTGTGGAGAGTTGTCTCCAACCGTTGAAGCTATGTTGGAACACAAAATATGATCCAAACGCAACAAGCAGAGGGAGTTTCGTTAAAAGAAGCAGCAAAACGACTAATTGAATGAATTGCCACTTTTTAATATAACCCAAAAGAGGAAATGCCATCAGAAAAGAAAAATAACCAACCCTTTCCAACCCACTTGATAGATTTGATAAGGTAGAAACACCCATTTGATTAAGTATAGCAACTGTCTCAGGTAAGTGACTGAACAAAATGGAAGACAATACAAATATACCTAACACAAAGCTTTTCAGGTTATCTTTTATACCCCATTCTACACAATCCGTTTGACCGAAATGAAAAGCGGAACAAACAAGAAATAGCACTAATCCAATAACTGGTTGGATATAAAACAAGATAAGTATACCGACCCCAATGAGTAAGTACCGAAAAATGAAATCCATCATACCGAGGTGTCCAAGTCGCTTTTTAAGCGAAAGATGGTCAAGGGCGCCATGTGGAATACCAATAAACAGCATTCCGGGGATGAACAAGTAGAGAGCGAAATCAAGACGACCGAAAAACTGAAATACTATGAGTAAGCTACTTACAATTATTGCAGGATTCACTGCTTTAGTCAGTACATTCAACTGACCAAACACATGCTTGATTGCAGCAAACAAAAAGGGTAAAATAGGAAGACTGAGCAGAAGTTTTACTTCTTGTAAAATAGTAGTTTTTTCATCTAAAAAACGCAATATTCTATCCGAAGAATTACGTTGAAATAACCTATTGAAAATTTCTTTTCCTTTCTGCGGATGATCGCGAAGTACCATCAATAGAATTCGATCATAAAAACGAAATCTGCACGTTGAAATTTCTTTCTGATGAGCTTCCTTTCCTTTCTCTAGTTGATTCGCAAGTTGATTGGCATGTTCTAAACTACGGGTGAATGAATATCCTGTGCTGGGTTTAAGAGAACCCGCTCTTGTCCCCATATTGACCCAGGTTTCGTTAGTTTCTTGAACATCGCGTGTTCCGCTCGACATGGGCAATTGGCCACGCTCTACAGCATGACGCACAGTGGAGCTATTAAACGAGGAAATATACCTCTTTAAATGTTCTTCAGCCAAGTCCTCTGAAATGACTTCTTCTCCAAAACGTGTCACCTCAATCAGGGCCCTGTTTTCGCTGAAAGGAAGAACATACATGAACTGTGTATGGCCGTCTTGCTCAATGGAGAAATCCATTAAGGTAAATGAATTTTGATCAAATACTGGATGTTCAAATTCAACTTCCCAACCAATAAAACTTTGAATTAAATGAGAATCAGAAAGTTGATTAGACCGAAAAATAGGAGGCCTGCTGTCAAAAACCCAATCAGAAGTGAAAACTGTTCCGTCCTTAAATTCAATAGTTGCCTTTGAATGACTAACTGAAGGTTGAGATTCAACACGCTCCCGAAAATACTGAACCGCATAATTATCGAGCAACTTTCGTGTATAGTTGTATAGATCTATACTCTTGATACACACATATACATACTCTCCGAGCGACCGTTTTTCATCTGTATTAAAAAGAAAAGAACTCCATTTATAGGAAACGAGGTGATTCAGATCGTAATCAATGAGTTGTTTCTCGGTGATCCAAAAGCAAAACGTTCGATCATTAATACGCTTTTCGTCTTCATCGATAACGAGTAGTTGTCCTTGTTCAAGTTGACCTCGCTTATGCAATTCAATCAACAAAAGTGAATTTGCACATCCCATTCCAATGAAAGCATAACGAAAATGCCGGTTCAACCCAAGAAAATCTTTCTCATTGAAATCCATTGGAAAAATAATTTACGTGAATACGTTATACTTCTTATTACAGAGACAGACAAATCACCTGACTGATTCGAATGCCAAAAGGAAACCAATTCTGTAAAATTGGCAGCTGTTTAGTGAGAAAAAGGTAAGATTCAAGATTTTCCGCCTGGCGAAAAAAAAGAAAAAACGGGTTGCATAGCAACCCGTTTTATTTTATAATTATGCTGTCTTCTCAGCAGAATTTGAAGAAAAGGCAATGGAATAAACAACCAAACCAAATCCAATTTTATTGATGGCATCAGCGATGTTGTAGAAAAGATCTACTTTGCTTGAATCCCAACCAAATGCTGTATTCAACCATCCACCTGGCATACACATGTAACCAATTGGATAGATTGCCCATCCAACTAATACAAACCAAGCTAACGTACGAACTCCTTTTTCAACGATCGGATTTCCGCTGTTCTTTGCCAATTGTGCAACCTCACCGTACCAAGCAGTGTACAATACATACAAGTAACCAAGTGTAGAAAGAGCTCCCCAAAGTACTGAATGCGTTGCTGCACCAGCTGCAGCTGTACCATCGCTATTCAATGGAACGAATGCCTCACCAATGTAACCAGCAACTAACATCCATGCTGAAGCGATGATCAACTTCCACATTAATCCTTTCGTTGCACCTGCTACTTTCGTTAACAAGTAAAACTCTACACACATCAACGGAACTGTCAACGTCCAGTCAATGTAACGCAATGAAGTTGGATTTTCACCTGTAGACATGTAATAGTCCCTCATGTAATAGTAATGCACCGCTGCAATACCTGTAATTAAACCGGAAACAAGTAGAGATAGTTTCCATTTGTCACTAACTCGACTTCTTTCAAAAAAGAAAAAGATTGACGCAGCGAACATCGCCATGTAACCCGTAAAAAAGGTGAACGCGATTGGATCATCTTTCGGAATTGTTAAAACACTTAATAACATAAAATAAAGTTTAAAGATTTATGATTGATTAACAAGTAGTTATATTTTTTGTTTAACTTTTGTTGTTATTCTTTAAACATTTACTTCTAGAAAATGATCAAAAGGCCACTCCCATCGAACATTCATGAAAAAAAATTGATTTTCAATTATTTACATTTTTTCAAAAAACACACTTGAATCAGTCAATTTAAAATATTAAAAAGTAGTTGGGAAATCGAAAGGAAACTAAAATTGGTTTTTTCTCATTCTATTTTTCTAATTTAGGTATTGAAACCATGTGTCCCAATTCTCAATGATATTCAACCGTGATTACATTAATCTTTCAGTACTAAAAAATCGTGCATATAACCTTCGGTGGGCTACTGTTCCTGATGATGTTATACCGCTAACTGCTGCAGATCCAGATTTTCAATGTTCACCTGCTATTATTAATGCTGTTGAAGCGTATTCCAGAGAAGGTTATTTCTCTTACACTCCGCCAGAAGGGTTGCCGGAATTCAAACTAGCCATGCATGATTTTTTGAAATCATCTCGATCATGGTCTGTTGATCCAAAAAACATTCTACCAGTTGATAGCGCCGCTTTTGGTATTTACTTAACATGTCAAACATTCTTAAAGCCTGGTGATGAAGCAATCATTTTCGATCCGGTAGATTTCCTTTTTCATTATTCTATCACTGAGGTGGGAGCAATTCCTGTTCGTTTTGCCATTCCACCCGGGACAGCGAACGTCGACTTTTCAGAACTAGAAAGATTAGTTACTCCAAAAACAAAAATGATTTGTTTGTGTAACCCATTGAATCCAACAGGTAAGGTTTTTACTCGAAAAGAATTGGAACAGTTGGGAGATATTGCTTTGCGACACAACCTGCTTATTTTATCCGACGAAATCTGGAGTGACATCATATTTCAACCAGCTATTTTCACAAGTATTGGAAGTCTATCAGAAGAACTTTCCAACAACGTAATTCTTGTTAGTGGGTTTAGTAAATCATATGGTCTTGCAGGACTTCGCATTGGCGTTGTTGCCGCCACGAATTCGGTTCTGTTCGAACAATTACTCAATCGATCGTTGCACAGATCAACGATTCACGGAGCAAATTCAATTGGTCAAATTGCAGCAACAGCGGCACTAGAGAAAAGCCAGCAATGGCTGAAAGAGTTTGTCGAACACCTGCAAAACATGCGCGACTTAGTAACGGAACGGATCAATCAAATACCCGGACTTTCCACCGTTTCTCCTGATGGATGTTATGTAAGTTTTATTGATGTCCGAGGTACAGGTATGACAGCTGAAGCCTTTCAGTTAAGCATGTTTGAAGACGCTAAAGTTGCATTAGTACCTGGCCTAAGTCAATGGTTCGGACCGGGCGCTGAGGGCTATGTTCGGTTAAGTTTTGCAACTTCTTTTGAAATCCTAAATGAAGCCTTAAATCGAATTGAACGCAACCTATGAGAATAGCGATTATAGGAGGAGGCATTGCGGGACTAACACAGGGAATTTTCTTGCGCAAGCACGGATTCGATGTGAACGTATATGAACGCACACCCGGACCTGAAAGCCGAGGACACGCATTTCTAATGAGTCAGGATGGTATCGAACTATTGGAATCATTGAATGATTCAACCGATCGCATACTGGCTCGTCAAAAAGTAGATTTATTTAGTCTAAAACGACCAGATTCAGAAGAGCTCATTAAAATTCCCTTGAATGAATGGAATTGCTTGAAAAGGGTTGAACTTATTCAATACCTCACCTCTTTTTACACAGAAGAAAACTTAAAATTCGGCCATGAATTTGCCGATTTTATATACGATGAAAACAGTAACGCAACTTCCGTAGTCTTTACAAATGGAGCAACTGCTCAAGCTGACGTATTCATCGCTGCTGACGGGAGTCGTTCTGCTATACGTGAGCACCTTTTTGGTCCGACGAATTACAGTCCGATACAAGTAAAAGAAATTGTTGGGATTTCTCAATATTCGCCAAATTCAACATATAAAACTTTTCAAAAAATTCAATGTGCAGATAAAGGTCTCGCGTTTGGTTTCATCCCCGCAACAGCCAACGAATGTGTCTGGTTTATGCAATATGACGTTCGCTTGGAAAGTGGATATAAAATAAATGAACCAGCCGATTTAAAAGAATTTTGTTTTTCAGTTCTAGCTGATTTCCCACAAGAAGTCAAAGAAGTATTGAACAATAATGATTTCTCCACGTCGTACACATGGAATACACGCGATTTCGATCTATTGAACACTTTTCACAAACGGAACATTGTCTTAATTGGTGACGCCGCTCACCTCTCATTGCCATTTACAAGCGCTGGAACAACCAACGCGATTAGAGATACTGCGGCCCTCACTGAGGCATTGTTAAACGAAAAAAATCTGGAAGATGTTTTTAACGCTTACTATACAAAAAGAAGTGGTGAGCTTGCAGAACATATCAATCAAGGCCGGGAATTAAAAAAAATATTTCTGGAACCAGACAAATACAGTGAACGCGGATTTTTACTTCCATTAATTTCTCAGAAGTACGAAAATCAGCGAAAAGAAAAACCATTGGCGATTTCCTATTTTACAGATCCCATTTGTTCCACTTGTTGGATCTTTCAGCCACTCTTGCGAAAACTACATTTGGAATATGACCATGCCATTGATATAAGCTACAGAATGGGCGGACTGCTTCCAGATTGGCCAAGTCAGCAAGGGAATAAAATAAAATCTCCAACAGATGCCGCCAAGTTATGGAATAACATGGGAAAAGAGCACAATATTCCAATGAGTGGTGAGGTCTGGATAAACGACCCGTTAACATCTTCTTATCCCCCATCTCTGGCATTTAAAGCCGCCCAATTACAAGACGATGATAAAGCGCTTTCATTTCTTAGAAAAATCAAAGAACAACTTTTTATCGAAAAGAAAAACATCAGTAATTGGGAACATTTGGAGACCGCTGCACTGCTAGCCGGCTTGGATTCAGCACTGCTCAAAAAAGACATTGAAGGAAGAGCAAAAACGCACTTTGAAAACGACTTAGCATTGGCCAAAAAACATGGGGTAACGGTCTTTCCATCATTAATGGTTCAAATTGATGGCGTACCGGTAAAGCTCGTCAAAGGATATCAAACCTATGAAACAATCGAAGAACTGATACGTCAATATGTTCCAAGTGTACAAAAAGCTACGAATAAACCAACACCAGAAGCATTGTTTCAACGCTACAGTATTATGACCGAAAAGGAATTTTGTTTTCTATTGGATCTCAATGAGGGTCAAGGTCGCAATGCATTGTTACTACTTGAATCGCATGGTATTATCCAACGTATTGCAACCGAACATGCAGAATACTGGGAAGCACTGTAACCGTTCACATTTCGTCTTTTTCACTTCTTGTTTAGGTTTAATTCCTTCGATCGCGTAGCATTTTATTTTTTCGCTGTTACTTTTTCATTCAGGCGCATTATGACTTTTAGAATTCGAGAACTGAATTCGTTAACTCAACACATTATGCTGCCTATGTAACATGGATACGCTTATTTATTAACCTAAAATCCAGAAGTATGAAAACGGTGTTATTTGTAAGCGTATGCTTGGCATTACATGGAGTAATCAGCGCGAAAGAGAAAATTGACTGGTCGGTACCAGCAGGAAATATTGAATCTGCATTTCCTTGTAAACACTCCGCAAAACAAACGGAATTCATCCGAATTTACAGCAGCGGAATCTATGAACACCTGCTGTTTGACGTTAAAGCTGAAGGCAAAGAATATGTAAAACGAAACCTTGGAAAATTCGTTCGGAGAGGGAAGAAAATTACATTTCTCACGCCTTACTATAAACAATTCAGCGGAGAATTTAAGTACGGCATTTTCTATCATAAAATGGGACTTTACCGCTCGAAATGGGATGCAATTCTTGAGCGAACCACTCGACGGGCATTTGTCGAAAACAATTCACCCGCTTACCACAAGCCCTTTTTTATTGGGATGAAATGTAATGTGATTGTCTTCAACAAAGAAGCCAAAGACGAACTTGAATTTCACGAACTTGTGGCATACCTCGTGGCAGGTAAGGAAACAGACTCAGCCATGGTCGCTTCTTTCGAACACTTTATCGTACGTTCTATATCATACGATCATGTTGGTTATGATACCGAAATAACTGTGAATGATCAATTCGATGTACGATCTATACTTGCCGGTCCAAACCGCAAAGCACTTTGCGAGGGTTATTCGAACTGCTTAAGACAGCTCTGCTATTCAGCTGGAATTGAAATTTTTGAAATCCCGGGGTGGACAAGACCGTCGGTGGCTGAACTTTCCAGATTGGGTGGTTACCATGTGTGGAATAAAATTTACGTCGATGGCAACTACGAACTGCATGATCTAACTTGGGCCGATAATGGAGATTATGCACATGGGGCATGGTTGAATACCGCACCGGAAGTAATGGTACTGAGTCATTTTCCTGATCGAATTGAAGAGCAATTGCTGGAAACACCTATTTCTCAGATTGACTTTTTAACTACAGCCTGCGTATACCCCTTTGCGAAAGGTGTTACGCTCAAGCACTCACCTCTTCCGTCGTACATCTATACGAAAGATGCCGTGCAATTTACGGTTCATAGTAATGCTCAGGTTGCTTTGTTTCGAATGAATCCAGATGTGCTTTTTGAACCCGGAACGAAGGAACCAAAAGGTACGCGAACAACTCAAATCATATTTCCGGAATCGAACTACCGCAAAGAGGTGAAGGGCGATTCAACAACGTATGTGATTCAATTGACATCATTTTTAACCGTTTTTCAAATTGAAATCGATGATTCATATGAAATATTATTTGCGGCGGTGAAAGGTACATATAGCGATTTGCTCAGTTTTTATGCGCAACAAGCAAATCAGGAACAATATGAAAAATTTGTAAAAGGCGTACTTTCTGCTATCAAACTGAAAGATTACGAACTCCTCAAAAACTTAGCAGGCGAGCGTTCGGTGTTTTTCGATAAAAAAGGTCGATTTGCACTGAATAAAGAACCTTTAGCGCTCATCGAAGCATGGGATGGTACGTACTCTCAATTATTTGAATTGAAAAACACCACATTTGAACCAAAAGACACAGCTAAACCAACGGAATGGAAGTCTTACCTGGTAGAAATACCCAATGGCGTTAAATTCACCTTAAACAAGGTTGACGGTCGCTATACGGTGGCAAAGTTAGAATGATCCAAATGTAAACAACGGAGGTGAGCTTTCAGATGATGATCGTTCATCTCCGTTTCAATTTGGGCAGGTTTATTCTTCGCCGTGGTAGCCAAGTACCTTTCTAAGTTCATTGATTTCTTTATTCAATGACGCGACTGCTGTTTCATTGTGTTCGTTGAGTGCCGCATTGCGCTTATCCCTCAACACATTCAACATTTTTCGCTGTTCAGCCCATTCACTGCGGTAGACTTGTTTGTCTGCCGTTAACTGATCCTCAACCGGACGAAGGAAAGCTTCATCGAACGGATTTATTTCAATCAGAAACATTAAAATCGCTTGTTTTTGCTGGAGGTCGTGGAATCCAATGCCCAACGATTGAAATCCATCCATTGCAGTATCTCTGATTACGCGTATTTTTTCATTGATTTCTTTCTGGTCGGTGCGGCAATCCGCCACTTGTTCGTACCGTTGAGCATACATGGCTTGCTGTTTCTCCAATTCGAGCTGGAAATATTCAACTTTCAGTTGGTGAAAGTCTAGTTTTAACTGGTGTAAATTCATAGGCCAATGTACAAAAAAGAGCGTTTCATTCTTATCGATGCAAATTTTTTAACATTGACTTTATTCACTGGTTTCTGATTAGCGTTTTTCAGTATAAACCGCTAACTTCGTTATGACTATGCTTCAACACATACTAACCATGAAGACTCATCTGTACCTTTCTGCGCTCGGCTTGTTCTTTTCATTTTCTGTCGCACGTGCGCAAAACAAAAAAGAACAAATTGTCTTATTGAATCAGACTGTTGATAGTTTGAAAAATACATTAACCATTTGTGAATCTAGAAGTACCGAATTAAAACAAAAAAATGCTACTGCCAACAATCAAATCGATTCGCTCTCAAAACTTGCACAAGGTCTTAAAATAAACGTTTCAACGATTCAAAACGAATTGAAAAATAGTCAACAAGAGAACACGGCTTTATCCAATCAAAATCGCAAATCAGCACAACAAATAGACTCCCTAAAACAAATCATATTCACGAAAGAATACGTAAAAATTGGTGAGCAGACCTGGATGAATGAGAATTTAAACGTAACAAAATTTAGGAATGGTGATTTAATTCATGAAGCCAAAACACCTTCTGAGTGGGTAGTATTTTGTCGATCAAAACAACCATGTTACACCAAACTTCCCAACAATCAATATTTATACAATGGTTTCGTCATTTCCGATAGTCGAGGAATCGGTCCAGTTGGATGTAAACTTCCTTCAACAAAAGATTATATAAAATTATTAACAACCATTTCTCCTGGAAAGAATGGCTTTTCAAAAGTAGAATCCCTACTTCTCGATTATGACTGGTATATCGAAACGTATGATGATGAAAATGGCGGTGGTATAAAGGATTCAACAGGCATTGGATTGAACCCATTAGGTTTTAATATTAAAAAAGCTGGATTTATTCGCCCAAATGGTCATATTGCTGGGTTTGAATTACCATCAAGTCTCAGAATGTCTGATAAATACGAAGATGGTTTTAACAAAAATGAAGCCTATAAAGAAGCTGAAATATTCGCTACATGCACCTACTTTTGGACATCTACTAAAACCTTCTCAACAGAGAATAGCATGCAACGTTATGCGAGTGATGAATTCTGGACTAATCAGGAACTAAATAATGTCATTGACTTCGGTTGGTGTTCCCAAGATGAAGGAGGCTCTTTACACGGTGATCAAATTCAATTTGGTGAATATGAACCTTATTATGGATTTTCAATTCGACTAATCAAAGCCGATTAATTAATCCTTCAATCAAACTATTTGCGAACACAACTGTA
>JBILNH010000066.1:0-10978 GCA_044375095.1 Crocinitomicaceae bacterium | reverse complement strand
TCGAATGGAAGGCCGAAGGATAACGTGGCTTCGTTTGATGAGTCAAAGCGTGTATATTTTAGCCATTTACATTGCCATATTAAGTTTTAACATCAACAACGATCAGGTAACGCTGGGAGATTTTCTCAATTTCAACCTCATCGAATCGAAAAAATTCACCTTAAGCTTTTACCACATCCTTGTACTTGTTACCATCTACTTTGGCACACGGATGCTGTTGAATATTATTAAACTTTACATCAGTAAAAAATATAAAAATCAAGCCGAGTTCAATGCAGGAACAGAATTCGTTTACAATCAGATTGCAAAGTATATTGTTTATTTATTAGCCTTAATTACAGCATTAAAGGCACTCGAAATAGATGTCACACTTTTACTTACAGGTTCCGCTGCATTATTAGTCGGAATTGGTCTTGGATTACAAGATGTGTTTAAAGATATGTTCTCCGGAATTGTATTATTGGTTGAAGGGAATGTAAGGGTTGGAGATATTGTAGAAATTTCAAATGGTGGTAAAACCCAGGCAATCGTTGCCAAGATTTTAAAGATAAATGTGCGGACTACCCAAATTGAAACAAGGGAAGGCAACGTGCTCATCATACCTAATGGGAAATTGACGCAAGAATTCGTTGAAAATTGGAGCCATGGTTCTGAATTAACCCGATTCACCATTCAATTATCCGTAGAATATAATGCTGACACCGAACTAGTCACTCGGTTGTTGAAACAAGCAGCACTTGCTCATCCAAAAGTCAAAAAAACAAAAGAAGTGATTGTGAGGTTAGCAAACTTTGGTTCAAGCGGTTTAGAAATGGAACTTATTTTTTGGGCTGATCAAAGTTGGGACATAAACAACTACCGCTCTGAAATCCGAATGGAAATAAATCGCCTATTTAAAGAATACTCGATTACCATTCCTTACCCTCAAACTACCGTTCATTTGAACTCCTCCGCTTCACGCCAATAAATGCTTGTAGCGTTGAATGGTGTTTTCCAATCCAAGGTAAAGGGCATCTGAAATCAATGCATGTCCAATAGAAACTTCATCCAACTGAGGAAGCGATTGTTTAAAGTAGGCTAAGTTATCAAGACTTAAATCATGCCCGGCATTCACTCCTAAGCCACAATCCATAGCAAATTGGGCCGCCTGAACATAGGGTCTGACAGCATTTTCTTTACCTATATGGTAGCACTCAGCATACGGACCAGTATATAATTCTATTCGATCTGCACCAATTACTTTCGCACCTTCAATTCGATCTAAATCGGGCTCACAAAATAGCGATGTGCGCAAACCTAATGCCTTTAATTGGTGAATTATTTCACTTAGAAATGATGCGTGTTCTCGGGTATCCCAGCCTGCATTTGAAGTCAATACACCTGGCGGATCAGGAACCAATGTCACCTGGTCTGGACGAATTTGCTCCATCATTTTCATAAAGCGATCATCCGGATACCCCTCAATGTTAAATTCCGTTTTCACCGCATCTTTCAGTTCAAACACATCTTTAGTAGTAATGTGGCGCTCATCCGGACGTGGATGAACAGTTATACCTTCTGCTCCGAAGCGCTCACAATCAATGGCAAATTGAACAACATTTGGGACCGTCCCTCCTCGCGCATTTCGCAGAGTAGCCACCTTATTGATATTAACACTTAATCGGGTCATGATTGGTATAAATTTTGACAAAGCGAAGGTACGAAGTTCGCAAGGATTTTACTACTTTGGCCAACGAAATGAAAGCAAGAGACCTCATAACAGAAGAAATACCTCCCCTAACCCATTTAGACAGTGGTGAAAAAGCATTGAGGTGGATGGAGGAATTCAAAGTCTCTCATTTACCTGTCCTCAAAAACGGAAATTTTGTTGGTGTGTTATCTGAGTCTGATATACTTGATAAATTAGATCTCGTTGAAAAATTAGATGTTCTTTTTGATCATTTACCAAGACCATACGTTAATGAGCATGCACACATCTATGAAGTGCTTTCGCGTATGGCTGAACATCACGTCAGTATTATGCCAATTTTGGATGATCAGGAACAGTATATTGGTTGTACATCTGTCTACCAATTGCTCACCATTCTTGCTCAAACAGGAAGCATTCGTGAAAGAGGTGGGATAATCGTTTTGGAAATCAACTCAAATGATTATTCCATGGCTCAAATTGCTCAAATTGTGGAAAGCAACAACGCGCGCATTTTGAGCTCATACATTATGTCAAGTCCAGATTCCACGAAGATTGAGGTAACCCTCAAGATCAATGAGATGGAATTGAGTAGAATAATTCGGACATTTGAACGATATGATTATGTCATCAAGGCCTCCTATCAAAAAAGTGATTCCGATGATGATATTCAACGACGTTACGATGAGCTGATGAATTTCTTAAAATTTTAGCATGAACATCGCCATAAACGCCCGAAAAGCCAATAGACAAACGGTTGCCGTATGTAAAGACCTTATTGAAAAGCTGGATCAATTGGGATGGAATGTCATTCTCGAAAAAGACTTAAAAGAACAATTAATCCAGAAGCTGGGTATTGATGAAAAGACGGATGAGTTTACCAGTCATGCCGACTTTCATGGTGGAATTGATCTAACCATTAGCGTAGGAGGTGATGGAACGTTCATCCAAACAGTTGGATACATTCGAAACTCGGGCGTACCAATTTTAGGTGTGAATACTGGCCGTCTCGGATTCCTTTCGAATGTTTCACAAGAGCAACTTGAAAGTACGCTTAACCAGATTAAACAGAAGCAGTTTGAATACCAAAAACGCTCCTTACTTCGTGTACATACAGATGAAGAATTGTTCGGGATAGATAACATTGCACTGAACGAAGTTACGCTGCAAAAAAAGGATACGGCATCCATGATTACTGTGCATGCGTCGCTTGATAATAAATATTTAAACTCTTATTGGGCGGATGGCCTAATTGTTGCTACACCAACCGGCTCGACTGCATACAACCTAAGTTGTGGGGGGCCGATCATTACTCCGGGATGCCAGGTGCATATTTTAACACCCATTGCACCGCACAACCTAAATGTTCGCCCTGTAGTAGTTCCGGATCACATGCCAATCGAACTAAGTATCGAAGGACGAGAACGGAAATACCTCATCAGCTTGGATGGCAATTCGAAAAATATCCGTCAGGGAGAGAAAGTCATCATCACAAAGGCAGAATTCATGATCAATGTGATTAAATTTGAGGACAATAACTTCCTGGATACCATTCGAAATAAAATGCTGTGGGGACAAGATAAACGAAATTAATAATTAACAAATGCGAAACAGAATGAGAAAACAACTTGCATTCCTAACACTTGGATTTACATTGATGACGTCAATGCTCAATGCTCAAGGAGATCTGCAACCGGGAATCTATGCAGAATTCACTACATCAAAAGGCGTAATCCTTTGCCAACTTGAGTACCAAAAAACGCCAATGACGGTGGCTAATTTCGTGGGATTAGCCGAAGGAAAATTTAACCATCCGGATAAAACTTTCTCTAAACCATATTACGACGGATTAAAATTCCACCGGGTTATTAAAGATTTCATGATTCAAGGAGGGTGTCCACTTGGAAATGGAACCGGTGATCCAGGTTATAAATTTCAAGATGAAATCCACCCCGATTTAAAGCATAGCGGACCAGGAATTCTTTCCATGGCCAATTCAGGGCCGAGCACAAACGGCAGTCAATTCTTTATTACACACAAGGAAACATCATGGTTAGATGGAAAGCATACCGTTTTTGGTCATGTCATTAGTGGACAAAACGTCGTTGATGCTGTTGAAATGAACGATGAATTGAAGCAATTGAAAATCATTCGCGTTGGAGCTGAGGCGCAAGCATTCAATGCAACTGATGAATTCATGAAAATCTACGGTGCATTCAAAGCGGAAGAAGATCGTAAGAAAGCTGAATACGCTAAAATCGATGCGATGAGCGACAAAGATTACGTGCAGTATATGCTAAATGAAGTGAAAAAGACCTATCCAAAAGCAAAAATGACAGCATCAGGACTGGTTTACATCATTGAAAATGAAGGAACAGGAGCAAAACCAAAAGACAACGATAAGTTATCGGTTCATTACCGTGGAACGTTCAGAGCAGATGGTAAACAATTCGATGCTTCATACGATCGCGGTCAACCAATGCAGTTTAGCTATAAAGTTCAAAAAATGATCCCAGGATTTGAGGAAGGAATTGCCATGTTAGCTAAAGGAGGGAAAGCGAAAATTATTATCCCTTACTTCCAAGCATACGGTAAAGCTGGACGTCCGGGAGCCATTCCGCCATATTCAGACTTAGTATTTGATCTTGAAATGGTCAACATTGAAGCTCCGGGAGCGGCGCATGAACACCATGAAGGAGACGGTCACCAACATTAAGATTGATATTCATAAAATGAAAAAGCTGTCCGAAAGACAGCTTTTTTTATTAGCGTAAAGATCATTCCAGCATATTCAACTGGACATCATTGCACTTAATAATAACACTTGTTCGGTGAACCGATTCGAAATGCGAGCATCATTCCAAAAAAAGAATACCAATCTTTTGTCGCTGATGTACCACGTTTACCGTAACGTGACCCATCTAAACTGCGGTTCGATAAATAAGCTGCCAAAGGACCATTTACTTCATCTAATTCGACAGGATCTACATACGAATCACTTCCCACGTCATCAATATAATCAGTAAACGTTTTACGAATCCCGTATTCCAAGGATAATGAAGCTTTTCTGCCTAGTGATAGTTTACAGCCTATACCAAGAGGAATAGATAATTGGGTTAGACTGTAAGGCGCTTTTGAGTTTAGCTCACTTCCTTGTCCTTCCGTTCCGAGAGATTGTAAATCAAACCATTCACCATTCACATTGGCTTGAGGATTCATTCGAAAGACAGCCAATTCGGCTAGAAGATAAGCTGTTCCTTTGTACCGTGGATGTCCGAGCTGAAAAGGAAAGTAATTTAATTCAACACCGGCACCAACTTCCATTATGTAGGAACGAAAACTAAGGTTTCGATTGACAAGCAGTGAGTTTTCAGCATCAACATCGTTCGCACCTACCCAACCTGCAGAGGCATTCGCACGAAAACTGAGTCGTGAATGGATGGTGTAACGGTAAACCAAGCCAGCTGCTGGCTGAACGTTATAATACGGTTTAAATGGATTAAGGTCACCGATATAGTTAGAACCTCCAACCATTACTCCTATTTCGGAGCGTGATTTAAAATTGGCGTATTGTCCAACAGAAATAAACGCAACAAGCACATATATGGTAGCGAGGACTTTCATAATCGATTTAAATCAACGGCAAGATACGCATAAAATTGTGTTGAGAACGCAAGCGAAATGCCTCGTTTATCCCATGCTATTCAGGTAACGTTCCAAATTCGGATTGGTTACCAGCGAGTCGCTGCCCACAATAAGGATTTTCTTGCATCGATTTCTCTCGATCCATAAATCCAGATTTGACACACCGACCATTAGCGTTCCATTGATATCGATGTTGTGAACAGGTTTTTGTTTTCCATCAAAAGCTAATCTGATTTCAGCAACCTCTCTGTCGATTTCCTGATTGATATTGAAGATAACTAATCCGTCTATCCCTTCAGAAGGATTTTCATTGTCATCTGTTAAATCCTCCACCTGAAAGTTCTTTTCGCTCGCCCAAGAAGTGAGTAAGGTTGAAAAGGCACCATTTTTACGAAGTATAATCTTGTCTATTTTCATATTACCGGTTGAGGCAGTTTTGTTAGTAGGCCGCGAAATTAGCCATTTTAAGACTTCTATTCAACGTAATTTATCGTTTTTTTTAATGGCTTTTTAACAAAGACTTAATAACCCAAAATACGGAGATAATCGGCGGCCGTTTGTTCTTCACTAAACAATTGAGTTTGAAGTTTTCCATTTTCATCACGCTGAATGAGAATGTGCTTTGGTTCGGGAATTAAGCAGTGCTTTAACCCCCCGAATCCACCAATCGTCTCTTGGTAAGCTCCCGTGTTAAAGAAGCCCAAATAGAGTGGCTTACTTCGATCAAATTTTGGCAAGTAAATGGCATTTGAATGTTGCTCAGAGTTGTAATAATCATCGCTGTCACATGTCAATCCGCCCAACAAAACCCGCTCATAATCGTCGTTCCACCTGTTCACTGGCAGCATGATAAAACGTTGGTTGATTGCCCACGTATCGGGTAAGTTAGTCATGAACGAAGAATCGATCATGTTCCATTTTTCCCGGTCGTTCTGTTGCTTTTGATGAAGTACGCTGAAAATAGCACCACCGCTTTCTCCAACCGTAAACGATCCGAACTCAGTGAAGATATTAGGTTCAGGAATATTGTTTTCATTACAAACGCGTTGCACTTGAGTCAAAATCTCACGAACCATGTACGCGTAATCAAAATCGAAAGCCAATGATTTTTTTATTGGGAATCCACCTCCAATATTCAATGAATCAAGAGACGGACAGACTTTTTTCAAATCACTGTAAATACGGAGACACTTCGTTAATTCGTTCCAGTAATAAGAAGTGTCGTTAATTCCGGTATTGATAAAGAAGTGAAGCATTTTAACTTCAACGCGGGGATTGTCCATCAACATTGCCTTGTAAAAAGGCACGATTTCACGGTAGCGGATTCCCAAGCGCGAGGTATAAAACTCAAACTTTGGTTCTTCTTCCGATGCAATTCGAATTCCAATTTTAAATGGCTTCTCCGTCTTGGAAATAAGGTCGTTTAGCTCCTGTGTATTATCCACAACTGGGACAACATTCAACTTTCCTTCCTCAATTAAACTGACAATATTATTGATGTATTTCTCGGGCTTGTATCCGTTACAGATTACGTATTTTCCTTCGGCTAATTTCCCGCTATCTGAAAGGTTCTTAACGATATCAATATCAAAAGCAGATGACGTTTCGATGTGTACATCGTTCTTCATTACCTCATCAAGTACGAATGAAAAATGGTTGCTCTTGGTGCAGTATGAATAGTAGTAATTTCCGGAATAACCCAGGTTACTAATTGCTTCTCTAAACCAACCTTTTGCCCGTTGAATGTTGTTTGATATTTGCGGTAAGTAATTGAATTTTAGCGGTGTCCCATACTGCTCAATTAAGCGCATCAGATCAATACCATGAAAGAAGAGTCGATCCTCACGAAGGTGGAATTCGTTTTGTGGGAAATCAAACGTCTGGTCAATTAAATCAATATACTTCGTTCTCATTTTTTTCTAAAGGGGTGCAAAGTTCCTTAAAATAACGTGTTCAAACAACAAATCAGAAAAATTGGTTTAAAACAATTCATTGATCCGCTCTGTTGGTCGGGCAATTACAGCCTTGCCGTTCTTTACTACGATAGGTCGCTCAATAAGTTTCGGAAATTCAATCATTGCAGCTATCCATTCGTTATCTGAAAGGAGTTTACCCTTGTAATGGTCTTTGTAGACCTGTTCGTTTTTCCGAAGTAAATCGACCGGAGAAATGCCCAGACATTGAATTAGCATAGTTAATTCTTCAACGGTAATTGGGTTTTTCATGTATTCAATTACCTCGAAAGATTGATTCATTTCTTTCAAGAAATCCAATGCGCATCTGCTTTTCGAACATTGCGGGTTGTGATATACAAGTACACTCATCTTACTATATTAGCTTCCATACATCATCAAGAAGGCTTTCAGAAAATCATCTAAGTCTCCATCCATAACCGAATCTACATTTCCTGTTTCATGTCCGGTTCTAACGTCTTTCACTAACTTGTACGGATGCATGACGTAATTTCGGATTTGAGATCCCCATTCGATTTTCTTTTTACCCGCCTCAATTTCACTTCGTTTTTCCATGCGCGCCCGTAACTCCAATTCATACAATTGCGAACGAAGTAACTGCATCGCTTTTTCTTTATTCGCTAACTGAGATCGCGATTCAGAGTTTTCAATGATAATTCCTGATGGCGCGTGTTTCAATCGAACGGCAGTTTCTACTTTGTTGACATTTTGTCCACCTGCGCCACCAGAACGGAAGGTATCCCAAGTAATATCTGCTGGATTAATGTGTATATCAATGTTATCGTCAACCAAGGGATACACATACACAGAAACGAAAGAGGTATGGCGTTTCGCATTGGAATCGAACGGTGAGATCCGTACAAGGCGATGAACCCCATTTTCGCCTTTCAAATACCCGAAAGCAAATTCGCCCTCAAATTCAAGCGTAACGGTTTTTACACCGGCCACATCACCTTCTTGAAAATTCAATTCTTTGATTTTATAGCCGTGCTTTTGTCCCCACATCATGTACATGCGCATGAGCATCGAAGCCCAATCGCAGCTTTCTGTACCTCCAGCTCCTGCCGTAATCTGCAAGACGGCACTTAGTCCGTCTTCTTCACCGGAAAGCATGTTTTTCAGCTCAATTTCTTCCACTTGTTGGAGCAGTGTAGCGTATGACTGATCGACTTCATCCGGTTCTGCCGCTCCTTCCTTTACAAAATCGAGAAGCACTTCCACATCATCCATGGCTGTATTTAATCCATCAACTGCTTCTACCCAGAATTTAATACCACGAATGGTTTTCATCTGTTGCTCCGCTTTTTTCGGATTATCCCAAAACCCCGGATCTTGACTCTTCAACTCCTCTTCTTTGAGCTGCATTCGTTTTTCTCCAATTTTGAGGTAATTGCCAATTGCTTCAATGCGGCCGCGAATTTCCTTCAGTTGTTCTTGATTCACCATGATAACGCAAAGTTAGTAAAAAGTATGGGTGCATTTGTGTGATACAATTGAGCAATCTCGTTAAAATCAATTGTGAAATTAGGCCAGAATTAAGTTATCAATCTTTAAAAAATGATACATTTGCTCAAAAGATTAAAAAATGAACGTTCCGGCTAATTTTAAGTACACAAAAGACCATGAGTGGATCAGTGTTGAAGGAGACATTGCAACTGTGGGAATTACAGATTTCGCTCAAGGAGAGTTGGGTGACATCGTTTATGTAGAAATCGAAACTGAAGGAGAAACATTGGATCAGGAAGAAGTGTTTGGTTCTGTGGAAGCAGTAAAAACAGTTTCAGATCTATTTATGCCGGTAAGTGGAGAAATCATTGAATTTAATTCAGCTTTGGAAGCAGATCCGGAATTGGTAAATACCGATCCATATGGAAAAGGCTGGATGATCAAAGTAAAACTTTCGAATCCATCTGAATTCGACGAGTTGCTTGACGCTGCAGGATACTCTGCATTAATTGGATAATTTACCCTTTTTATAATTTTGTCCCTCAACACTTTGTTGGGGGATTTTTATTTGATGCTATGCGAACGCTATTCATTTTTACAGCTTTTTTTCTCTCGAATAGTGTTGTTTATTCCGGAAAAGAATCGGTTCGACTTGTGCTTCTTGATCCGATAAAAGAAGAATATATTGAAGGAGTCAAACTCATGGATCAGCAGGGTAATCTTATTGGATTGAGTGAATCAGGTATTGTCTCTGTTGATTCGAAAAAATGGGAAAATGCAACTTTACGCTTAACACACCCAGATTATACTGACACCACGTTTCAACTTTCACAAAAGAAAGGTTCACTTTTTATTTCGTTGACCCTTACTTCCGAAGCCCACAATCGTTGGAAAACATTCTGTTACCCAGATCACACAGGTGAATACAAAAAATTACCCCTCGATAAACCGGATTCTACAGCCTATTTTCAGTCGAAGGACCTTACCTCTTTAATGCGTTATATAAGTAAAAATGTACAATTTCCTCAGTATGCATTGGAGCGGGACATTCAAGGAAAGGTTTACCTTATGTTCATTGTAGAAATTGACGGAACTGTGTCCTTTGTTTCCATCGCAAAAGGTGTTTCAGCTTGTATAGATCGTGAGGCACTTCGGGTAATCAAAGAAATGCCAAAATGGGAACCAGCGTACCATGAAGGAAAGCCAATCCGAACAATCTATCGTTTACCGATTAATTTTGCATTAAGATAACTTCTGTTTTTAACCGCTGATTTAAAGGTCTACAACCACATCGACAGAATAAGCAATCCTAAAAACAGAACTAATCCACTCAACACAATTCCCCATAACACCAATCGCCGGGTAAGCGGTTGAACAATACCACCCCTTTTAGCCCCAGCAGCGATTCCAAAAAGCAAGCCTATCAAGCCGAGAATACCTCCGTATCCAAAAAGAATCAATCCTGGAAATCCAATTGAGGCTATTACAATCGAAACAATGGCAAGTGTTGATTTTTGTTGATTAAAATTATCCTTCTTAGTTGACGATTGAGCAACTGGGTAGTAACCATATTTCAAAACTGTTGTTTTACCGTCTTTATAGCGTAGTTCTCTCACCTGTTTTTCCATGACAAATGGTCGTTTGGTATCTTTTGATCCACAAGGTGTATAATACACTTTCTGATTCATTTGAATGAGCCGTTCGCCTTTAATTGTGTCTCCGTTAATTAGAATTATTTCATCACATGGGAGAACTTTGATGGTATCTGAAGGTTCCTCCTTTTTAAGCACTGCCCTTTCTTGTAGAACCTTATTGTCGACAGAAAATGCCAAATGACCGTAGGTTGAGGCTATAATTGGGTGTTCTTGTGCAACTACTTCTTTATCTCCAGAAGAAGTTTCAGTAGACTTTTTCTGAAAATTCGGAAATGTAATACTACTCGAAATAGAATAACCGGGACGGTGGAGTCGTTTTTGAATGCTGCAGGAAGTACTTAATACTACACTAAAAACCAAAAGCAGCAAAAAGGATCGATGCATATTAATTGTTTAGTTGTGAGAAAGATAGGTAATTTTATTTTTAAAATAACTCCGAGGTTTAAACAAGTAAAATGCTGATGTATTCCACTTTTATTTTTCCGCAAAAGAAAACTCGGTACTCTTTATACTGTAATAATCAATAACTCGACGTTGCCCCGCCGATATGCTCAATCGGATGCCAGGTGGTT
>JBILNH010000239.1:0-2856 GCA_044375095.1 Crocinitomicaceae bacterium | reverse complement strand
TAATAATCTCCATCAATATCTAAACTAGGAATTTCAACCACTGCTGGACTGCCCCATTTCGTTCCTTTTTTAGTGGAGATGGCAAGCCCTTTTTGTAAGTCTTTTTTTCCGTCGTAAGAATTAAATACATACATGGTGTTCCCTCCATTACCTAGTCCTAATACTGCGTTAAAGTATTTGTTGTTCAGGTCTTTTAGCAATTTACCCTCATCATACGAACCGTCTTCTGCGCGTTTGCTGTACCAAATATCTTGATCTAACTCTCCTCCAACTGCCTTAGAATGATACGTTCTAACAAAATAAAGTGTTGAACTATCCTTTGAAAAAACAGGTATACTCTCTTCGCAGTTTACTGAATTAATCGACCCAGGAATTTTTCGAACGTTTGTCACATCCCAAAACTGTGCATTTACACTACTGGAGATTGTAAAAAGTAAACCAACAATACTTAAATATTTCATAGTAATTTCTATTATCGACCGAGCATTAATCCAAGAATAACCTCATGACCACCTAATGTAAATTGATTAAACCTTGAAAGGGAGAAATCGTACGAATAGCCCAATTTAAATCGTTCACTGATATTCAATCCAACCATTCCGACAAAAGCATCTGTATGCCTGTACGAAACCGCTACCCAAATCCATTCTTTGTATTCTAATTGCAATGATCCTTCAATTGTCAGCGGAGCCGGACTCATCATTTTTGCAAGTATAGCAGGGGTTAAACTTAAATTTTCATTTAAATTAAATTTATATCCCGCAGTTGCCATAAAGTGGATTTGATTGTTAAAATTAGCTGTTCCAGATCCAAACTCTACAAAATCTTTCGAGAGTTGGTCTGCTGAAATTCCGAAAAATGCTTTGTCTGAGTACAAATAAAACCCCGCACCAATATCTAATACGAACTTATTCGATTGATTCGAAACAAAAGATTCATAGGTGTTATCTACATATCCTTGAGTTGGATCAACTGTATTTAGTACTTGTGCTTTGTCTTTCAAGAAAGAATGATTCGAAAGCCCGACACGTGCGCCAAACGACAAATTAAATTTTTTCGAAACTGGCAAATGTAAGGCATACGTTGCAGCCGCTTGCATTTTGCGAAATGCTCCATATTGATCAGCTAGTACTTGTCCACCCAGTGCGTGTTTTAATTTACCCGTTTTTATTTCCGGATTTTTTACTGGACCCTGACTAATTCTTAATCCAGGGTTGTACCGAACTTTAGGTCGTTTACCAAGAGGTGCGGCAAAAGAAAGATAGGCAGAACGTGGTTCATCACCAAATCCGACCCACTGCCATCGACCACTCAATGTCACATCCGTAAAATCATAGACCCCAGCTGCACCTGGATTGACCATGAATTGATTTCTAAGGTATTGACTGTATTGAGGAACCTGCTGAGCAAGTCCTGAAAACCCAATCGATACGAAACATATAATGAACAGAATATTTTTCATCTATTTCAAGCCTAATTTAATACAATAGAAACGATTCCTTTTCCTGGTTCGGACACTTCATCGTTGAATTCAAAAATGAAATAATACGACCCAACTGGAAGTGAACTGCCTTCGAACTCACCCTTCCATGGATTTGAGGAGTAATCCCCTTTTTGGGATTCATGAAGCAAGTTATTCAAGAAGAAATTGTCTGACTTGTACCATTTACTATTAATGTAAACACATAATTTGAAGTACTAGGGCAACACAATGAATGCGTTAGCAATAGTTAGATCATATTGACCAATTGCCGGCCTATATTGTTCACTAACTGTTGAAATAGCTTTGCCTTCAGAGGTGTTTTTTTTGACCTTCAATGTATAATTTATTACTAGTTTCGGTGGAAATAAGAGGAGTTCCATCTAAATAAAAAGTAGATGCATTTCCGACCGTAAAGAACGAACAACTAATGCTCATTTCAAAATCTTTCATTGATTTTATTCCATGCAGGAACACGGAGGATCAAAAAATACCTTAACATTCGGTAATTTTTCTTTGAACATACGTTGGAAAGTCGGGCCGTACATAACCCCTTGTAAATCAACTTTTTTAAGTTTTTTCAATTCAGCTAATGACTCGGGAAATTCATTAATTGGATTATCCCACAGGTCGATTTCCACCAATTCGGCGCAGTATTTCAAGCAATTCGGAAGTTGAGTAAGTTGATTGCGTTCCAATCGAAGTATTTTTAGCGACGTTAACTTGCATATTTCTACCGGAAAAATGGTTAGGTTGTTTTTGGATAGATCTAATTCCTCTATGTTCGTTAACTCTCCAATGAATTCTGGAAGTTCTTCCAATTTATTTCTACTCAAATCGAGTTTGCGAAGTGAGGTGAAATGACGCAAGCTATCCGGTAAGACAGAAATTTTTTGCTTTGAAAAGGAAATCGAAAAAATGGTGTCTGGTGAGGCACTACCGACCTCTTCCCATCGATAAGTCTTGAATTCCTGAGCTAAACTAGAATTTGAAAGAAGTATTGAAAATAGCGCGAATAGCTTGCTCATCTTCTTGAAGTTGTGAACGCAACACTTCAATTGACGAGAATTCCTTTTCTTGACGAATGAACCGTATGAACTCGATGGTAATTTTTGCATCATAAATCAGGCTATCGAAATCAAATATATGGACTTCAATTGAACGGTCAACAGTTGTGCTGACAGTAGGGCGATTTCCAATGTTCAACATGCCATTAAAAAAAGCTGTTCCTATATTTACTCTTACCGCATAAACGCCATTGGCTGGAATCAACTTTGTGTCATCCGAAACATAAATATTTGCTGTTGGAAAACCTATTGTCCTTCCAAGTTCTTTCCCATGAACGACCGTACCAGTCAATGAATAAGGCCGACCTA
>JBILNH010000065.1:0-11211 GCA_044375095.1 Crocinitomicaceae bacterium | reverse complement strand
TGCAGCAACTCTATTTATTACCTTCTTTTCGTTATATTTACAAGCAATGCTGTTACTATGAAGGCTTCTTTGAAGAATAACTATTATTCATTTGCTTTTCTAACTTTAGTCACGTTTTCTTTTGTAATCATTTTGTTTTCAGGATGTAAGAAAGAAGAAGTGATTAAACCAATCCCTAAACCTTCCCTAACTAGTGTTTCAGTCGATCTTACAAAAGTACCCTACCAAAAATTGTCTCAGTATCGTTTCTTTACCGGAAATAGTAAAGATCAAATACCTGCGGATGGAGTAATTCCATATCAGCCTGCAAGTTCACTTTTTACCGATTATGCATTAAAAAAACGATTCATATGGATGCCAGCGGGTGCCAAAGCAAGTTATACAAGTGATCATGAAATTTTAGACTTACCTGTAGGTTCAGCACTAATAAAAAACTTTTATTACAATAACGTGCAGCCTTCTGGAGGTACGCGCATTATTGAAACTCGAATCATGATCAAAAAGTCAAGTGGTTGGATTTTTGCTGAGTATGTCTGGAATGGTGAACAAACGGATGCAACATTGCAAATGTCAGGTAGTTACACAAGTATTTCGTGGTTGCAAAATGGTTCACCCAAATCAACAACGTATCGTATTCCATCCGAAACGGAATGCCTTATTTGTCACAAAGATAATGGAAATGCCATTCCAATAGGAATCAAGCCTCAAAATCTAAATTGGTCTTACCCGTATAGTGATGGCAGTCAGAACCAGTTGAGTAAATTGATTGCTCAAGGTTACCTAGAAAACAACCTACCTTCTTCTATCGTGTCAACGGTTGATTATACGGATGATAGTCATTCGCTAAGAGTGCGTTTGCGTTCTTATTTGGATATTAATTGTGCCCATTGCCACCGTCAAAACAGTCATTGTGATTATAGACCGTTGAGGCTTGCGTTTTCTGAAACAGGTGTAGGTCAAAATATGGGAATATGTGTAGAACCAGAAGAGGCACTTGATCCGTCCCTTATTGAAATTATTGTACCTGGGAATGTCAATAAATCGATGATGCATTTTCGACTTAGTTCCACAGCTGAATCAAACAGAATGCCATTGTTGGGACGAACAATTGTTCACGAAGAAGGTGTACAACTGTTAAAAGATTTTATTAATTCAATCACTACGTGTGATTAAATCAAATGCTATGGTAAAAAAAATAGTCTATGTGTTGTCCTTCCTTGCCTTTTCACAGGCATCAATGGCCCAGTCTACCTGTAGTTCTGCACAAGTTGTAACTGCCGGTACATACGTGCTTCAAGCAGTGGATGGCACTGAAGTTCCGACTCCTGTTTGCGCAAGTGGAGGAACCGGTGCAACTGCAGGAAAATGGTATAAATACATAGCAACCGCTGATTATACGTTAACGGTTACTACGGATTTGACGGTTAATCCTGCAATCGATAACCGAGTGAATGTCTATCTTGGTAATTGTGGCGCTTTAACGTGTATAGCGGGTGACGATGATAGTGGTACAGGATATTTGTGTGTCGTAAGTTTTCAGGTTTCACAAGGCAGTGAATACATTATTGCTTTTGATAACAAGTGGTCATCGAGTGGTTTCACCTTTGAAGTTCAAGAGGCTCCTCCCGTTGTCGTGAATCCGAATGATATTTCATTTACGCCACAAAATATTTCAACGATTACTGGGGATTACAAAATTGCTGTTGCGGACATGAATGGAGACCTGATGGATGATATTGTTACTGTTAGCAGCGCCAATGTGCAAATCCATTACCAGCAAACTGGCGGAGGATTTAATCCAGTGAATATTGCAACAACTACAGCGACATATTTACCTTCATGGAGTTTGGCAATTGCAGATTATAACAAAGACGGTTTTGGAGATTTATTATACGGAGGAGGAAATGGGGTAACATTTATGCGATCAACTAATAATGGAACGCAATTTACCCAAGCGACAACAAGCCAATATGTCTTTTCTCAGAGGAGTAACTTTATCGATATTAACAACGATGGAAGCCTAGATGCATTTGTTTGTCATGATGTTGCGCCAAATGTTCGGTACATGAATGACGGCATGGGCAATTTGAGTTTTTCTCAAGGTGGTATGGGAGATCACCCGAATGGAGGGAATTATGGGTCAATTTGGGTCGATTACAACAACGATGGTTTATCTGATCTTTTTATCGCTAAGTGTCGTGGTGGATTCAATACTGCCAAAATTAATGAATTACACAGAAACAATGGGAATGGTACGTTTACCAATGTATCGGTTTCTGCAAATATGGCAGATTCCATTCAAACGTGGTCTTCTGCATGGAATGACTTTGATAACGATGGTTTTATGGATGCCGTTATCGGTGCCAGTTCTTTCAGTGATGGATCACACAAGTTTATGCATAATAATGGTGATGGTACATTTAGTAATATTACCACTAGTAGTGGTTGGGATGTTTTTCCTTACCAGAGTATCGAATACGTTTCCTATGACTTTAACAATGATGGTTGGGCAGATGTATTTACAAATGGGCAGATTATGTTCAATAATGGTAATAATACCTTTACGCCAGTTGCTTATTCCATGAATGTTGGAGGAGTTGGTGATTTGAATAATGATGGGTTTTTAGATGTTCAAAATGGAAATATTGTTTTTTACAGTAATACAAATACGAATAATTGGACAAAACTTCAGTTAAAGGGAATCCAGAGTAATAGTAATGGTATTGGTGCGCGAGTGGAACTATATGGCGCCTGGGGAAAACAGATTCGCGATGTACAGTCTGGTGTCGGTTTCCGCCATATGGGAACAATGAATGTTCATTTTGGAATTGGGACAGCAGATGCCATCGATTCAATTGTCGTTAAATGGCCATCTGGTCAAAGAGATGTTTTTTGCAGTCCGGAAATAAACACGCCCTTGCTTCTTATTGAAGGTACTGGTCCGTTGCCTATTGCTCAATTCAGCATAAGTCAATCCACAATTCCTGAAGGAACAACCGTACAATTTACAGACGAATCTACCGAGTGTCCGATCAGTTCGTCGTGGTCTATTGATCCAACGAGCGGATGGAATTTTGCCAATGGAACTAATGCGATGAGTGCAAATCCAGAGGTTACCTTTGCTTTGGCAGGTACCTACATCGTTCAGCTCGTATCGGAAAACACTAATGGTCAGAGTTCAAATTTGGCAGCAGATACTATTGTTGTTTTTTCAACGGCTAGTTTAGATGAGGCAGCATATATAGGCGTAACCGTGTATCCTAATCCAACTGGTAGCGTATTGAATGTATTATCCATGAATGAAATTTTAGAAACAAAAGTATATTCGCTTCAGGGAGCACTGGTTAAAGATTTCCACGGACAATGCAAGGACTTAAATGTTCGCGACCTAGAAAGTGGAGCTTACTTGCTGAAGCTTTCCTTTAGGACCAACGAAACCTATACGATTCGGTTTTTGAAACAGTAGTCGTATACTTTAATTAGTAAAAACATTAAAAAGCGCTCCTCTCGTATATTGAAGGCGCTTTTTTGTTTAATGGCTTTACCAGAAAGGTAAAATACTCTTCGGTTTTTTATAGAACCGAAGTTAAGAGTTGCATAACAATCTATTTTTTATATGTAAATAAATCAATCAAGTAATGAGGGTATCTTGCAATATTTTATCTTGAAAATGCCATTTGCACTAACGTTATTGACGAGACGTTATAAAAAATAATTCGATAATCTGCCAAAAGTATCGTTGAAGCAAAAAGGGTGATCAATTAGACCTATTCAAGAAATAAAATCATAATTTTTATAGGTATACCTATCACTTTCTAAAATGAAGGAGATGGTATTTCTCACAACTTATATTCATCATAAGATTGGAATTTTGAATGATTAATAGAGCTTACGATTACCAATAAATTCTTGAGATTTCCATTTACGGTACCTGATAAAATTTAAGTTTGATTCAAAAACAAAAACCCTAAGAAATATGATACTTCTTAGGGTTTTCTAATCCTCCAGCCATGAAGGCTTCTCTTTTTGCTTTTAACAGTAGCGGTCTGGACGGGACTCGAACCCGCGACCCCATGCGTGACAGGCATGTATTCTAACCAACTGAACTACCAAACCAATTTTCTAGTTCTTTCGAACTTTAGCGACAGCTAAACTCAGAAATTGTGTATTACTTTTCGTTAAAAGCGGTAGCGAAATTACGACAAATATTTAATTCTACAAGTGAAAAGCGGTATTTTTTTCACCTTTTAACTATTCACCAATTTTTCTGATTTTAAAGTGCTGAATTTCATACGCGTCGGCAACTGTAATGAAATATACCCCATAGGCCGACGGAAGGTAAATTAGGATGCTATCTTCTTGGGCTGGCCAAGGTACGGTCCTAATTAATTCACCAATTGGAGAGTAGAGGTAAACACTTTTTTCTGTGAGTGATGGTGAACAAATAAGTGTTACTGAATTTTCGGTTGGATTGGGGAATAAACGAATCTCTTCAGTCTTTTTGTGCTGAATACTTGTCATTAATTGTGAAAGCGTATCTGAATCATCAACTACTGAAAGTCGGTAATAGTTGATCCCATTATATGGTTGATCATCCTCGAATGTATAGGATACAACTTCACTGGATGATGAGTGAGGTTCAATTCGCTCCATTACGCCCCAATCCTTTCCATTGGGTGATCTAGATAGTACATAATGAATGGTTGATTCTTCATTGTTTGCTTCCCAGGATAAACGAACAGATTGGTCTGAATTTAGCACGGAAAAGTTCGTTACGAATACCGCTAAAGGAGAATTTAAGCAGATTGCATTGGCGGAGTTACAATTTTCAGTTAAGGGCATCCCTTGGTCATTGCCCGTTGAGCAATAATCTACGCCAATTGACCAAGTATTTAAATTCTTAAAATTACCATTGTATGTGATTGCCGCGCCGTCTCCAAGGACTTGTCCACTTGATTCGTTGTTTATTCCACCCCTGTCTAATGCAATACAACAAGTTGGGCAAATGGAAAGTTGTCCATAGTTGCGAATATTGCCATTGGTTATTTGGATTCGCGATCCGTTGAGTAAGTTCAATTGAGCACCAATAGAGATGTCAAGGTTTCCAGAGAGAAGATATATGTTTGAAGATGTGGCAGTTAGTAAACCGTTAACTGTGGAAGGGCCGTTTAACACTAAAACACTATTCGTGATTTGTAACGAACCACCGTTTTGTACGATGAGTTTCTTGATATTTATAGAACCATTCGCAAGAAAAATGGAATTCGAAACGGTTACATCAAAAAGCGAATTAGTAAGCGTTCCATTTGTGTTAACTTCCAGTCTACTCGCCGCTGCTGCGGTCAAATGAGAAGTTAAATTAACGGGATGGTTGATGGTAATTGTATCTGAAATCAGGTTGCTAGCCGGGGCGCATCCACATGGTGATGAACCATTTGTCGACCACACATTTGTGGTGTTGTTCCAGTTTCCATTTAGTAGTGTCCTGTAATGAACGGCATGTGTGAAATACGGAAGTAGTAACAGTGCAAATAGGTAAGTTCTTTGTTTCATGATGGAGAGTTTGACAAAACAAACCTCCGGTTATTTTATTACCGATTCAATTTTTTTCAATAGAATGAGCTTACTTTTCGTTCAACTGAACGTTGAGCTATATGGAAAGTAACTTGTGTTTTATAGCATACATAATTAATCCTATACTGTTTTGTGCACCTACACGATCCATCATTGTTGTTCTATATTTTTCAATCGTTCGAACACTCTTATTCATGATTTGAGCAATTTCACTTGTCGTTCTTTCCTCACTAATCAATTGTATTATTTTCAATTCGTCAACAGAGAACTTTTCTGCATTCGTTGGGAATATTGGATCGATCTTTCCTTGCTCAAGCAGTTGATTCAAGAACACTTTCGATAACCGGTCATTGAAAAAGTAATTGTTTGAAAGCACGCCTTTAATGGCCCGTTCGATCTCTTCCAAATCATCGTCTTTCGATAAAAATGCATGTGCGCCGTTTTCCAAGGCATGAAGTACGATTTCTTCCTCGCTATACATCGACAAAATAATGACCCGAACATGATGAAATTTTTTCTTTATTTCGAGTGCCGTCTGAATGCCATTTAAAACTGGCATATTGTAGTCTAAAATGACGACATCCGGACAGCGATTGTGCATAAATGTCAATAATTCAAGACCATTCGTTGCTTCGGCTGTAATGGTAACTCCAGGAATGGATTCAACTAAACCAATTAGTCCTTTCCTAAATATTTCCTGGTCCTCAGCAATACCTACGTTTATATATTTCATGGTAGTTTCACGCTTAATTTCACTTTTGTTCCTTTAGGCTGAATGGGCTCAAATTGAATGTGAGCATTGATATATTGCGATCGACTTGCGATATTTTTTAGCCCTAAATTGTCGTGTTTAGAAGTAAGATCTGAACGAGTAGGTAGGAACCCCGAACCATTGTCAACAAGTTCAATGATTAATTCATCACTCGACTTATGCGCCGAAAGCTGAACGGCTGTTGCCGATGCGTGTTTGATAATATTATTCAATAATTCTTGTATAATCCTGAAGATAGAAAGGTTGATTTCATCAGTATAACGCACATCATCCAGTACCTCAATTTGACAAGCAGCGCTAAAAACACCTATGCGATCTATTCCCGATATAAGTTCGCGCAATGAACGCATTAAACCCGTTGCTTGAAGAGTAGATGGAATTAATTCATTTGAAAGTACCCTCACACGTTTGCTAATTTGTATCAACTGCTCATCGATCCCTTTCAAATCGACCGAGTCTTTCTTTTCAAGTACCATTCGAAGCGCATTGAGTCGAGATCCAATATCGTCATGTAATTCCTGTGAAATTCGTTTTTGTTCTTCTTCTTTAGAGGCGATAACGGCATTGAGTAGGTTGCGTTGAAAAGTACTTTCAATTTCATCCACCTCTTTGTTTTTCTGTGCCATCTTTCTGTAATACGCAAAAATAAATAGCATTACAGAAAAAATAAATAACAGCAAAATTCCTGTTGCTACTAGTATGATCTGCAATAAAGGAAGCTTATCATCCACTTTCCGATTTTTTACTTTATCTAAAGTGCGAAAAAATCAGGAATAGATGTGATAGAAATGTAGAATTAATTTAAACTTTTCAGATCATTTGACACACTCGACGTGTTTTCCAGATAGATGAGTCTTAGTGAATAGAAAATTAGTGATGATTTAATTATCCAGAAAACACATGTAATTGTGTACATTAAATTTTTTAAGTCTATGTCGTAATTATTGAAATTACTTGTGGCAGAAATGATTATTGTTGATGAAGAAAAAAAGAATTCAGAAAGCACAAAAAGAAATACTGGGTATTTATGAAGATGAACAATTTGCGTTGTTTTATAAATCTCGTAGAAATAGTAAAAGGATAAATTGACAATTAGTACATTAAAAACTGTATTCGTAATATCAGGCATAGAAGTCCAAAAAGACTCTATGTATGCAGCGTCCACAACACAGAAAAGCGAAAAAGCTACGATTAGAAATAGAACCAATCGTTTTACTTTTAAATTGTTAATTATGGTGTAATAAAATGCTCCAAAAATGATTAAATCAATTGGAACCCTTATATGATGTAGGAAACGCGTATTCTGCTCAAAAAAGATCCACGTAATATGGTTAATAGCTACAAAAAGAGGCATCAATACAAGATAAACACCAATTATTTTTAATGAGTTAGGTATCCATTTCCACAAGGCAAGTACATAAGCTGCTATGAACCAATTGACACCTTCTGAAATGTCGAAAAAAGCCTTGAACCAATTTATATCTTCAATCATTAACTATTCAATGCGTTCGTTGAAGAAGTGCGGGGTGGGAATGGACCTCCACGATCTAATATCTTATCCAATAAATCATCTTGGTTATCGTTTGCGCTAACCAAAACAAGCTGTAGGGTATTGTTTTTCTCTCCAAAATAAATTCGGATACCCATGCAATTGTCTTGAGCCAATAACTCTTCCAACTTTTCGCGACCAAAGAAATAAGCCAGTGGTTGAGTTGGATTGCTGCTTCGAAATTCACCCGTTAAATCTGCGCCTTCATTAAGTGTAATAAATTCACCTTCACTTCCGTTAAATGCCATAGTTTTGATTTTTAGTAGATTACCTGATAAAGGTACTAATTAACAAATCGTGAAAAGAAAATGATTTCAACAAGGATTTCTGTGATCAATTCCATTGAAAATCAGTAGATTTAGGTGATCTCTTCACTTAACTACGTAGTTTAATAAGCGGAAAACCGCATTGAATTTGGGTGATTCCCCTCTTTTATTAACTACTCATTACGTTTAATTTTGATTCGTTATTTCTTCTAGGATTTACCAAAATAAAATACGATTTAAAACAGCATTTTATGGATTGGGGGTACTTCAAGCAGCGCAAAATTGAGGAAAAGGGTAAACCTGATTACTTTTCTTTCAAGAAATGGGAAGTCGATTTTATGGTTGACATCATAAAGTTTAATCATCCAAGTGCATGCTCAGTTGAAATACTAAAACAAATTGCGGAAGAATTGAATGAATTAAAAACTCCAATAAAAAGCGATGAGTTGTATTCAAAACTAGTGAATCACTTATTCGCTCGGTTCTGAAAAGGGTTTACCTACCACTTTACCTAAATCTAGAAAGCCCGTAAAGGGCTTTTTCTTTTTCTGTTAGGTATGGATAATCCGTCACCTTCTAAATAAAAAAGGTCGTCATTATTCGCGACCTATATATTTTTCACCAAGTCTATTTACAAATGAATCACTTCACCATATGCTGCAGCTGCAGCTTCCATAATCGCTTCTGACATGGTTGGGTGAGGGTGAACAGTTTTGATCAATTCCTCGCCAGTTGTCTCTAATTTTCGGATCGCAACGATCTCAGCAATCATTTCGGTTACGTTTGCTCCAATCATGTGAGCGCCCAGCAATTCGCCATATTTCGCATCGAAAATCAACTTCACAAATCCGTCTTTTGCTCCAGCAGCACTTGCTTTACCTGATGCAGAGAATGGGAATTTACCAATTTTGATTTCTTTTCCAGACTCCTTTGCTGCTTTCTCAGTCATACCAACCGATGCAACCTCAGGTGAACTATACGTACAGCCAGGGATGTTCCCATAATCTAAAGGCTGTGGATGATGTCCTGCCAGTTTTTCCACACAAATTATGCCTTCCGCTGATGCGACATGCGCAAGTGCCGGAGTTGGAATAACGTCTCCAATGGCATAATAGCCTGGTATGTTCGTCTGATAGAAATCATTCACTAAAATTCTACCTTTATCCGTAACGATTCCTACATCTTCCAAACCAATTCCTTCAATGTTTGCTGTGATACCAACCGCGGAAAGGACTACATCACATTCGATTTTCTCTTCACCCTTAGCCGTTTTTATGCTCACAACGCATCCTTTTCCTTTTGTGTCAACGGATTCTACTGATGCTCCTGTCATGACATGGATACCACTCTTTTTGAACGATTTTTCCAATTGTTTAGAAACCTCTTCGTCTTCAATCGGCACAATATTCGGAAGGTATTCAACAATTGTTACCTCCGTCCCGATTGCATTGTAGAAATAAGCGAACTCAACGCCAATTGCTCCTGAACCAACGACAACCATCTTCTTTGGTTGTGCGGGAAGCGTCATTGCCTGACGGTAACCAATAATCTTTTGTCCATCTTGAGGAAGATTAGGCAATTCCCGTGAACGCGCACCTGTTGATATAATTACTCCTTTCGAAGCTGTATATTCTGTCACTGTTCCGTCTTCAGCAGTAACAGCAACTTTTTTACCCGCTTTAATAACGCCATTACCCATGATGACATCGATTTTATTCTTTTTCATCAAGAATTGAATTCCAGCACTCATTCCGTTCGCAACTCCTCGACTGCGATCAATCATTGCTGAAAAGTCAGCTTTTGCACCGCTTACCGTAATTCCATAATCCGAAGCGTGTGAGAGGTATTCAAATACATTAGCACTTTTTAATAATGCTTTTGTAGGGATACATCCCCAGTTCAAACAGATTCCACCAAGTGATTCGCGTTCTACAATAGCTGTTTTCATACCCAGTTGAGAAGCACGAATAGCAGTTACATATCCGCCTGGCCCACTCCCTAAAACAATAATATCGTAATTCATTTTTTGCAATTTTGATGAGCGAAGTTAAGCATTTTGTTACAAGTTAACCACCAATTTCGTCGAACAAAAAAAGAGGCAATCGCCTCTTTTATTAATTATACTAATTCTGTTACCGGATCTTCGATTGGTTTTTTCTTCCATGGAAGTTTTTCCTGTATACGATCCACTAAATAATACATAATCGGAACAACAATTATAGTCAAGAACATGGAACTGGTTAATCCTCCAATTAGAATCCATGCCAATCCGTTTTTCCATTCTGCTCCTGATCCTGTAGCTGTAGCAATTGGAATCATACCGATAATCATGGCAATTGTCGTCATTAAAATTGGTCGCATTCGTTCGCGCACAGCTTCTAAAAGTGCGTCATAAGTTGAAACACCTTGTGTTTTAATGTGGTTCGCGAAATCCACAATTAAAATGGCATTCTTGGCCACTAGTCCTAAAAGCATTAACATTCCCAACATCGTGAAAATGCCCATATTTGATGCCGTTAGTGTCAATGCGAGGATCGCTCCAACAAGAGACACTAGAATGGAGAACAATACAACAAACGGGTAAACAAAATTATCATATAGCGCAACCATGATGAGGTAAACTAAAATTAGTCCGATACCCATTGCTGTTCCAAGTGCTCCCATAGATTCATTCTGACGTTTTACTTCTCCTCCCCACAACATCCGTACATTAGGATCCAACGGTTTTTCCTTCAAGTAGTTCGTTATGTCATTCGATACATTTCCGGCTGCTGTTCCAAGCACATAAGCACGAATAGTTGTATTTGGAATACGGTTTTTTCGTTCCAAAGATCCATTACCATTATCCACTGAAATTGAAGCAAATTCGGAAAGTTGTACTTGCCTGCCATCACTCGTCATAAAGGTCATAGACCGGATATCGTTCGTGTTTTTGCGGTCGAATTTATCTAACATCACACGAATGTCATACTCTGATCCGGCATCATCAAACTGTGCATCATCATTTCCTGTTAGCGCATTTTGAAGTTGCATCCCTACAACTGCAATAG
>JBILNH010000064.1:0-11233 GCA_044375095.1 Crocinitomicaceae bacterium | reverse complement strand
TATGCATCACCACTTATCCCAATCTCTGTTCCTACTGGGTTACCCGATGTGGTTCCTGTCCAGCTTACGTTATATGGTGCAGTGCCACCTGTCGCGGTGATTATAGCTTCTCCGTTATTTGCACCATTACAAGTTATATTTGAAGTTGAAACTGCTATAGACGGTGGTATGAATATAGAAATATTAGTACTTAAAGTTGCCGAACAAGCTGGGCCCTGTGGTGGTGTTAAAACACAAGTGTAGGTCCCTGCGTTATTTACTGTAATGGTTTGGGTTGATTGGCCAGTATTCCAAGAATATGTCCCGATTCCCGAAGGAGCGGTAATTGTTGTGGATGCACCTGGACAGAAAATATTTGGATTTGCAAGTAGTTGCTGAGTAGAACAGGACGCATCAATGTATGCATAACCATAGTGACCCGATAACGAACAGTCTCCAGTTGTAAATTCCACAGTTACGTTTTGCCCAATATAAGCAGAAAGATTGGTAAAGACGCTAGTCCAATTAGTGTAAAGAATAGTATTCCCTCCAGAGACAATGGAAAAATATCCAATAGCACTATTATTTTCATCTGCATATACAGAATAGGCACCACAATTAATACTATTTCCAGACTCATCTAATACTCTAACCGTAAAATAAGGTCTTTCACTTGCAGCATGACCCGCTGGCGATTGAAATACCACGGCGTAATTGTAAGTGAAGTACATATTTGTAGGATCAACCAAAAATGTTTGGGTCATTCTTGCAGCTCCTGATCCAGTTGTTGTGCCATTTCCAAGACGCACTGAAAAGTTACCTCCATTAGGCCCAACTCTAGGAATGCCAACTACAGGATCAACTCCACCATTGCAAATAAGGTGATTCGCTCCAGCACCAACATTTACAGGACTAGAAAAATTATAAAGGGTGGCGGCAGTTCTTGTACCCCGTTGCAATGTCCAACCAGTCAAATTACCAGTTTCAAAATCCATATTTACACATGGACCATTAACTATTTTTACTGTATTATTGGGTTTATCTTTTACAACAGGTTTAGTTGCAACAGAACCTTCTAAAAATTGCAAGAAATTTGAGATTAGTTCTTCTATTTCAAAATCAGAGAGATTAGGATTTTCATTAATAATTCCACTAATATTATTTTGAAAAGCAACGTAATTATAATCCACATAGGCCTCAATGGATGATTCAGAATTATACCTTTCTGACACACCTGAAAAATCAACAACTTTGCTCAGTGGCCATTCAGCAAGAATTGATTCTAACTTTTCATGCTGGTCCTGGGTTTGACCAAAAGAGTAAGTCGAAATGAATAATGAAAATAATATATATATGGAATAGGAAAATCTCATTTCTTAAATTTATTTTGCTAAGAATAATCCAATGATTGAATTACGGAAATTCACATTAGGGGTTGCTTTATTTTAAAAATTTCACACAAAGTTAAAGCAGTTCTTTAAAATAGGGTACCAATTCAAGCTAAGTGCTACAAAAAGCCAAGCAAAATAGGGTGCAATTGTCCATTTGTAACTTTTGGAAGTGCTTTTCTTCCAAATGAAATATAAAACAAAGAAAAGTATAATCAACATGCACAGTGCCACAACTACTTGGTGAAGTTGAAAAAACACGTAGTTCCACGTAGCATTTAGCAACCATTGACTCAAATAAAGAAGTTTATATTGATTTGTCCATGAGCTTAGTTTACCTTGGAAGGAAAGAAATAATGAAAAAGTTACCATTACAACCGTCCACGCGAAGCCAAAAAACCAACCTGGAGGTGTCCATGGTGCCTTTGGTAAATCTTGGTACCAATTGTTTTCAAGTGGACTACCACCCATTAATTGAGCACCAACGTAAAGGGCACTAAAGTTTAATAGCAAGAAAAAAAGAAATCGGCTTTTACTCATAAAGCACGCGCAACGTCTGGATTGATCCATCCTCTTGCGTTACTCGAAGTAAGTAAATGCCTCTCAAAAGCATTGAATTGGTTAGTATCACTTCGTTTGCATTGTACTGATTTCGCCAAATGGAATTCCCAGAAAGATCGATTAACTCTACTTCCGTGATTTGCTGAGCAGATTTAACGGTAAGTTTATCAGTAGTTGGATTAGGGTAAACTGTTACAACTGACCCTTCAATCTCAATAATTCCTGATCCTGTACAAAAGCTTATTGGGTTGTCACCTGTGCATGGTGTAAATGGATACAATGTAGCTGTTTGAGCCGGAGCATTAGCAGGCTGAAGTGCAGCATTAGTGCATCCCAATCGTTCAACCAAGTAATCTCGAACGAAATTTACAGTTGTATCCATATAGGCAACAGCTGCAGGTGAGCCTCCTAAGTATGGAACGTGACCTGCACCGTTAAACGTGTAAAAATTACTCTGAACACCTACGGCAAGTGCTTGTTCGTGAATCATCCGGGATCCATCTAGATACATTAATGGAACTCCGGGATTTACTACCCCACGGTTGTATTTAACTGTACCATCTGTTGTTCCATGTAAAGAACATAACGGGAGATTTCCGGATTCTAACCAGCCGTATTGCGCCAATGCACCGCACAAGTTGATGACACCATTTACTTTTGAAGAATAGCATGGATGTCCACTATTCCCCTCTAATCCGCCAAGAGAAGTTAATGCCGCATTTGGCACATATCCATTGATTTCACATGATCGATCGAGGTAAGCTAAATGCAAACACGTTATCGCTCCTGCAGATGAACCGCCAATGAAAATATTATTCGTATCTACTTTAAACTGGTTGATTCCTTCCTTTCTGTCTCGATAAAAGAACCGAATGGAAGCGCGCAAATCTTGAACCGCTCTTACTACTGCTTTTACAGAATTCGCCGAGTCAATTGGGAAAAATCCAGTACGGTAATCGATGGATGCACAAATGTATCCTTTCTTCGCAAATGCATTTGACAGGGCAACCATATCAGCATCCGTTTTTGATCCGCCAAGGAAACTACCGCCATGCACCCAGACAATTAATGGACGCACTGTGGCTGTATCTCCAACTGGTTCGTAAAAATCCAGTCTCAATGTTGTATTCGAATTGGAGAACGACGTGTTTTGTCCGTAAACAACATTTGATGTGGTCGTTACCGCTGTAAACACATCTGATGCATATCTACCTGTAGCACACGGATCTTGAGCAACTGTGGAAAAGGTTGTTGCCAACATAAAAATCGAAAGTAATCTAGTTTTCATAGTGATAAGAATTAAGGGAATCGGGTACCTCTGTATGAAGTCGCATTCAGAAGAGGAACAGTTGAATTGTATTTAGTATTTATTGATCGTATAAATTCATTTGCTAACAAGGCATTTCCGCGCGGTGTTAAATGCAGACCGTCTAGAGAAACTGCTCCTCCGGAAACAAACGTTAAACTCATGTTGACACCATTGTACATCATTCCTGATCTTAATTTTTTATAAAAAGAATACGCATCAACCAACGCTAAATTGTTGTCGGTGGCAAGTTGTGAAATCTCCGCATTGTATTGACTTATTCTGGTTTGTATTTCATCCATTTCATCCAGTGTTAACACAAATTCGTCACGAAATGGAAAGACAGAACCCATTTGGTAACATTTCACTGAATCTAGCGGCACCGAGAGGAGCACGCATTCACCCTCTACCATTTTTCTCACGCCAAAACCTCCAATTGCCGGATCTTCAATGATGAACGGATTTGGTCCAACCTGAAATGAAATACCTATTGGATTGAAGATTTGATTCAATGAAGCCGCTTTGTCCGCAGTTAAATTCAACCCGTTATATGGAATAGTAGTAAAGTAAGGCAATTCCGTTATATCCGGAACAGTAGATAAAATTCCTTTTGCACCTTTTACCATCAATGAATCAATCAATTCTGTCAGATTGGAAGAGAACCCATTTGCACCACTTACTGGTGTCATTTCACCAACAGAGGCTCCTTTTTTTGCATAACCCAACACATCATCAACCCCTAACATCATGGCGAAAAAAGTGGGATTAGTTGAGAGGAACTTTGACGCTACTTTATCCGTATTTGGACTTGGTGTCACACGGGCAAAATATTCATTTTCATTTGCATAGCCACTCGTCCAAAGCGAAGAAACCTTCAGCTCTGGTATTCCAAAGTTTTGATGCCCTTTTGTATACGGCTGACTAAAAACCAACTGATCACCGGAAGTAGCGAAGCGAACTGGCGACAAAGATGTAGCACCCAAGCAATCTGTTTTATATCCTAAAATCAGTTTAGACTTTCCTGTTATGTTGCATCCAATAGTTGAAGAAACCACCGGTTGAATGAAATCAACCAATCCTACTTTTTGAAGCTGTGTAGCTAATAAATTCCCAAGGGAAGCTTGTTGTCCTTCATCGTGAAATGCATCATCCATGAAACCACCCATTTCAGCGCCACCAATGACTGCGAATCGTTCAGGATTTAGCTCTCCGGCAGACGGAGTTTGGTCAGTCGCTTTTGGACGACATGAAAGGATCAACACCGATGCAAGAAGTGATAACGAAATTAACTGCTTCATTTTTGCTGAAATTTGTAGGCCAATCCTATGCCTGGTGCAACAACCTTAGTACTAAATTTTCCAGACAAGCCCGTTTCCAAATTCGTGTCTTCACGCGACAACTGAACGTACAGAACTGACACATCAATCGACCAGTGTTTACCGATAGTAGCTGAACATCCCGCCGTATAACTCAATCGATTTGCATCTGGTGTTTCAGGAGTTAAAAAACCGTCCTGGACAGGCGTTTTTCCATAAGCAATTCCTGCTCTTGCAGTAAACCAATTGGTTACGTTGTATTGCGCGCCCAACCTTAATGAAAATGCGTTTTCGTAATTACGGGCAGATTTTGTATCGACCAAAGACGGGGTGTTTACCGCGTAATCAAATGCGAGCGTATCGTAGGCCTTCCATCCGATCCAGTTGGCATCAAAAACTGCCGTAAATCGATCCGAGAACGTATAGGCCAAACCTAATGTTGCGACTTGCGGCAACGGCAATTGCGAGGCAAACGTTCCATCCGGAAAGTTCGCTTCTAGTGAGGTTGGAACAGTAAAGTCAGCAGAACCCTCATTAACCTTCATGTCGATCTGTGAACGATAGGTCAGTCCAATTCCTAATTTTTCTGTTGGTTTTAAATGAACGCCAAGATTGTATCCCCAACCGGCCGATTTACCATCTAATTCAGCCAATCCTTCTTGACCTGAAACGTCTTCAACCGGAATCGTCTTTTGTAAATTAACGTTTCCTGTCGCATACACTACTCCTCCACCCATACTCAACCAGTTGGTGAGTTGATAAGCAAAAGTTGGTTGAATGTAAACGGCTTTTAATTGTAATCTATTTAACGCGAAGCGACCAATCCAGCCGTCTTCCCATTGCACGGTGCTACCAAATGGCGTGTAAATTGCCAATCCAGCTGCCCATTTTGTTTCCTTTTTTGGTTTAAAAAGTGCATACGCTGAAAACGGAGTTCCCATGGGAGAATTCGTTCGTCCAATTTGATCTGAACCATTTTCCTCAAAAAGTATATTTGCAAAAACCGGCGTGAAACCGGCACTGATTTCATTTTCCTTTACCAATGGCATTGCTCCCGGATTTTGAAACACAACCGAACCATCTATCGGGAGAGCAGAACCTGCACTTGCCATGCCCTGCTGCTTTTGTCCTTGAAAATTAACTTGAAATCCTTGAGAATAAGTGATCGTGTAAAAGAGCGACATTAAGGAAACAAGTAGTAATGGCTTGCAGCACATGCGCAATGGTATTAATGGTTGTTTGAAGGACAAATGTAAGCTAAAAATCGATGCGTTAAGGAGTTACCGAAGCTTTTTCACCAAAATAAATCCGTGCCGAATGCCATCAAAATGATTGTACACTAATGCGTAATTTCCAATAAACTGCAATTGATTTCCATTCCAATCAAGAAGGGGGTGTTTTGACAATTGAAACAGCGCGTACAAACCAAATGCGGCGGCCGTGCGGTATTCACCACAATACTCTTTAAAACAAATAGTTGATTCAATAGAAGTAAGGCGTTTGGAAATGGCGATATAAAAATGATCCGTTCGCGCATCCCCATTTCTTCCGAGAGCCACCGTTCTTACCTCATCTGCAGATATTTGATTGCGAATAAGAAAGTCAATTAACGTAGCTTCAACTTCTTCTTCCTCTTGACTAGTTACCTGAGCCACATCTATAATTTCAATCTGTGCATCTGTAGCGTCATTACTGACAATAAACATTGAACTTCCCTCTCCGCAAATCGATCCAGGCTTTAGCGTTTTAATCAATTGACTATTCGAAACAGGAATTTCCCTATAACGCCCTGCATGTTTATCTATGGTGTAATTGTACTGAGAAAACTCTTCGATTGCACCAACAAGTAACGTCGCCTGTTGCTTTTCTTCCAAGAGCATTGCTGCATCAATCAAGCTGTTTTCAAAAGACAAGGAACCATTTACATGCGTAGAATTATACCCCGTATTTTCAGTCATCAAGGCCAATTGTCCAGCCACTGCGTTTGGCGTACTTTGCACGAAATTCGTTGGCGTCAGCACGCCTTCTTCATATTCTACAATTTGATTCAAAAACTTCACACAGTCTTCTAGTCCACCATTTGCCGTTCCCAAAATAATACCATCCACTTTTCCAGCCGCTTGAAGCAAAGGCAAGCCTGCTCCAATGCCAATCCGAACGGCTTTACCCATTCTTCGCAACAATCCAGTTGGAATCAACGAGGAATAATCAGGTTCTATTGCGCGATAAACCGGACTTACCTCATCAACTAATTCCCCATTTAGGAACCGATCATCAAGCGTGTATTGCGGCGATATGGCTTTTGCTGCTTTTACGAACATGCGGAAAAAATAAGGGAAGTACAGTTACCTCCAAACCCAAATGAATTGGACATGGCATGTGCTATTGGAAGGACTTGAATGTGCGATCTAACCGGCTGAAAAGCAAATTCCGTTTGTGGATGTTCACAATTTAAGCTGGCGTACACTTCTTGATTGGCAATACTTAAAATGGTAAATACAGCTTCAAGTGACCCTGCAGCGCCTAAGGTGTGACCAGTGTATGATTTCGTCGAGTTAAATACGGGTGGTGTTCCAAATACGCGCTGGAATCCCACACATTCGGTTCTATCGTTGTTTTCTGTGCCTGTTCCGTGGGCGTTGATGTATGCTATCTGATCCGGGCGTAAACCTGCATTCTCAAGTGCTCTTGTCATGGCCAATACCGGACCACGAGCGTCATCTGAAGTTGCCGATGGGTGATGTGCATCGTTCGCATTGCCCGCACCACTCACTTCTGCCCATTTGCGTTTTCCTACTGAGCACTCTTCAGCCTCTAAAACCAAATATGCGGCCGCTTCCCCTAATGTTAACCCATCGCGGTTTTGGTCGAAGGGCTTGCAGGGCGAATCACTTAAGATGCGTAACGCGTTAAATCCGTTCACGGTATATTTTGCCAAGCAGTCTGCACCACCTACAATTACCCGATCTGCTCTTCCGGTTTGTATCAACCGCATGCCTTGCATTATGGCATTTGCAGAGGAAGAACACGCGGTGTTGATCGTATCGGTATAGCCAGTCAGTCCTAAATAAAGTGCCATTCGTACGGTATGGTCAGACCCCTCATAGGATCTAACGTATGGCGAAGGATTCCCGTTATCATTGGCGTCATTATAGAGCGAATCGGTATAACACATGCCACCTACCGTACTCGATGAAATAAATGCCGTGCGATTGGATTGAACTTGCTCTTTGGTCAGCTGTGCATCCTGAATCGCCTCTAGAACTGCATGAAGTGCAATCAACGTTGTCCGGGTATATGACGGATTTGGCGCATTGGGCACCATCATTCGCAGTTGTTCATCAGAAGCGTTGATTTCCGCAAAGGGAAGGGTTGCGACAAAAGCAGATTCAAAAAAATCAGCTTTTCCTATACCGGAAAGTGCATGGCGTAAGGACTGATGATTTTCATTCAGATTGTTTCCCAGGGACGAGATGACCCCCATTCCGGTGACAACAACCTTACGTTTCATTTATTTTGTGCGATTGGCCTCGATGTATGCCACGATTGTATTGACGTCTACAAGAATTTGTCGGCCCTCTTGAGGATTTTTAATTTTAATCCCATATTCCCTGTCAAGTAACACGATAAGTTCTACAGAATCTATTGAATCCAAGCCAAGATCACCTCCGAAGAGGGCTTCGTCATCGTTGATTTGTTCCGGTGTAGTATCAAGTAAATTCAAGTAATTAATTAAGTGTTCCTTGAATTCGAGTTTTAATGATTCGTTACTCATGCTATAGATAATTTTGGCTGCGCATCTTCATTACAGTGAGCAGCTGGCACGCAAAGGTAAACAATAAAAGGTAGATAATTGTTCCTGACAGTGCGGACCAAGACCCTCCTTTGAGGAATAAGATGTAAAATCCTTCTATGCACCAATGCAAAGGAGAAAGTAGGCCGATAAACTGCAAATACTCAGGCATAATAAAAGAAGGGACCCAAATTCCACCAATTGCTGCAAATATGATGATTGAAATCGCTCCAAAGCCGTTGGACTGTTCTTGGGTTTTGGCAAAAGTTCCTATGAGTATAGCATAACTGATTGCAGCTAGTGCAGAGAGGACTGAAATGACAATCAATGCCAGCACATTTTGAGGGAAGTTCAATTCGGGTAGCCCTAAAAAAGGAAACACAAATTTACCGAGCGCAAAAAGAATCATCAACTGCGACAAGGAAATGAACAAATAAACCGTCATTTTACTCAACAGAACAAGGGGAAAAGATCCCGGAATCGTTCGCAGACGGACAAAACTTCCGGTTAAACGCTCTTTAACTAAGTTTCCACCGAGAGAGATGACCATAAAAAACATGGCGAAAATAGACCAGGCGGGTACATTGTGCTGCGTAGAATTCGGAATGGGTGATGCTTCACCGGATGTCGCGGGTTCAGACACGATTAATTGTCGGGAATTTTGCATCGACTGTTGAATTTCTGCTGGAATTTCATCGTATCCCATGTCCTTGAATAAGCGATTCAATCGGTTCTTATTCTGGAGTCCTTCCAATAAAGTAGAAAGACTACTCATTAAGGTCAAACGAAAGTTTTCCTGAAGAACGGGATCATAGAATACCTGCAAAGGAGTGTGGTTGGGCTGAATTAATGTGGAATCTTTTTCAACCGCACCAAATTCACTGAGCATGTTATTCGACATCTGTCCGGCTTGCGCATCCATTTCAGCAGTGAAATGAGGGGGAATCCAGATGGCAATAAGTTTTTTACGGTCAATCGTTTCTGATTTTAACTGATTGATCTGTAGATTGTTGGCTTCTTCTACGCTAAAACTTCCAGACATTTTTAGCATGCTAATAAGCGAATCTCCTTGAGAACCTCTGTCTTTATTGACCACTAACAGATCCAGCCTGTTTTCACTGACCAATTGAAAGGCACTGTTTTGAACGATTGTGATAATAAACACCAACAAAATCGGCATCATATACATGAGTAAAACTCCGACTTTATCGTTTAGAAATAAGACTATTTCTTTCTGTACAGATGCCCAGTATTTTTTCATCAGTCGCGTAAGTGTTTACCAGTTAATCTGATCAATAAATCCTCTAAATTGCTTACGTGATTGGCTTGCAATAACTGTTCTAGCGTATCAATCGCGATGATTTTTCCCTCATCGATCAAGGCAATACGGTCACAAAAATCTTCTGCTTCTTTCAAGTGGTGCGATGTATAAATGATCGTCGTTCCATCACGATTGATTTCTTCCAATAAGGAGACGATAGCCACTTTACTTTGCACATCCACGCCAACTGTAGGTTCATCTAAGAACAATAATTTAGGCTGATTGATTAATCCAATGGCCAAGTTGATCCTGCGTTTCATTCCACCTGAAAAAGTGCTCACTTTTTTGTCTTTCACGTGGTTCAATCCCACTTGTTCAAGTAACCGATCAATTCGTGCAGCTAAAATGGTTGATGAAATCCCATACAATGCCCCGAAGTATTTTAAATTCTGCATCGGTGTGAGTTCCGGGTAAAACGCAAAATCTTGCGGCACGAAACCAACATGTGGCAGCAATTCCCGAATGGCTAAATCACGTGAGTCAAAATGGTAGCTTACCTTACCTGAAGTTGGCTCAAGAATGCCGCACAACACTGAAATTAAGGTCGTTTTTCCTGCGCCATTCGGACCGAATATCCCGAATTTCTCTCCTTGATGAACAGCCAAATCGATATGATCCAAGCTGTTTTTATCCGCGTTTTTGTAACGCTTGACAAGATCAGTAATATGTATCGCTACTTCCATAGATCACCACTTCACTTTTGAAAGTTGCTTAAATGCATTTTTCTCTACCTCACTTATGTGATCGAGCAAGTCGGCACATTCGTTGTAATCCTTTTGGGCAGTCAATCGTCCTTTGTAAATGCCAGACATCAATAACGCACTGTCACGCCAAAGATCGCCGGATTTCGTCATTTCTTCCGAAATAAGCATAAGTTCATCACGACCCGTAATTGTAGCTGCCTCTTCTAAAAACGCCGCGTATAAAAAACGGAATCCACCACCACCTGTGCCAATTTCTTCCTGCATACGCACGATTTGACCAAGATGAAGTGCAGCTTGTTTCTCGCCAAGTTTAGCTGGCCATTTGCGGATTTTCTTCGCGGTATATTTAATGCCTTTTACGCCTGCAACTCCTCCCGGAACATACAACATATCACGGCAATTCCGCTTAATCCCTTTACTGATTCCTTTCGTAAGCATTTCTTGCGTGACTTCCCCTACCCGAACAGGATAGTACAAATGTCCTTTTGGTGCCAATGCGCCTTGAGCAAAACGTACGCGCTCCAATTCTCTTTTCGTCAGTGAAGTAGTCGTTTCCATTACGGGATCACTCACAAGGTAATTCCCATCTTCCTCGCCATAAACTATGATGTTGTGGGCATTGAAGTGAAAACGGTATTCTTTTGGGAAATAAGGCAAGTGAAAAACACCGACCTGACAGCCCACCGGAATTCCTTGCTGTAATTTTTCATCTAAAAGGCGTTGAGCCTCATCACGGGAGCTGAATTTTTTTCGCTCCAACTGAACCCCTAATGCTTTACATGTCCGGCTGAAAATAGCCCCGGGCATTGTGCGAAAAGAGATAGCTGGACCATTATTTACTTTCAAGAATGGAATGTGAATGTAA